>JAZLHQ010000211.1:0-24846 GCA_045616925.1 Eubacteriales bacterium
CGTCATCATGGACGGCGGTCTCGTCACCGGCAACGCGGCGGGCAATGCCGGCGGCGGCGCGTTCTTCGAAAGCAGCTTCACGGTCGGCGGCACGGCGGTCGTCACCGGAAACGTCTCGGGCACCGCGAAGACGCCCGACAACGTGACAATCGTCGAAGGCAAAACGCTCCTGACGATCGGAAAAGACGGCACGGCTCCGCTTGCCGGAATGCTCGTCGGCGTCAACCTCATCCCGGCGGAGGGCGAACACAAAATGCTCGCCGGCAAATTCACGTCGAACGGCTCGGCTTCCGATACGGAATTCTTCGTCTCCGACTGCGCCGATTACTCCGTTCTCTACAACGAAAGCGGATATCTTGAACTTAAAGCGCCGCACGTCCACAACCTCGTGAAGGTCGAAGGACAAGAGCCGACGAAGGACAGCGCGGGCTTTGCCGATTACTACGAATGCAAGGACGCCGACGACGCCTGCCACGCTTACTTCGAGGACGCGGACGGCAAGACGCCGATCGAAGACCTCGATTCCTGGAAATCGGAGGGCGGCAACGGCTATCTGCCGAAGATCGAGAACACCGGCGACCAGTTCGTTCTGATCGCGTTCATCGCGATCCTTTCGCTCGGCGCGTTTACGGTCGTCAAATCCCGCAAAAAGATCTGAATTTTTTGAAAAGAAGCACTCCTCGGGAGTGCTTCTTTTTCGTTAGAAAGACTTGCAAATCGGGGGAATATGTGCTATACTTTTGGTGTGTGGTTGGAGGTTACGATGGAATTTTTCACGATCAGCAAAGAAAAAAGACCCGTAAGACTGACGGACAATACGCGCAAATTCGCGAGCGATTCGCTTTTTCACGTTTACGGGCTCGATACCGCCAAAACGCCGGGCGTCCCGATGGACGACGTCCCCGGCTTTACGGAACTGCCTCCGATTGATCGCCACGATCTGATGATCCGCAGGATCGCAGAGACGGCGCCCGTGCGCATCTGCCCCGACGAAATGCTCAGCGGCGCTGCGACCCTCGGACTCGCGATCAGTCACGATATTCCCGCGACGCTTGACGAAAAGCCGATCATGCGCAGCGTTTCGCATCTGACGATCGACTTTGAAACGGTCCTTGAACGCGGCGTCAACGGGATTCGCGAGGACGTTCTTGCCTCGCTCAAAATGCACACGGAGCCCGAAAAGATCAGATTTCTCGAAAGCTGCCTCTCTGTAATCGATTCTATGAAGATCTGGCACGATCGGTACCTTTCGGTGCTCAAAGGACTTAACGGATACGAAAAGAATTACGAAAATCTCTGCCGGGTGCCGTTTGAGCCGGCGCGGAACTTTTACGAAGCGGTGCAAAGCATCTGGTTCACGTTCGCGTTCGTCCGCCTCTGCGGCAATTTCCCCGGCATCGGCAGGATCGATTATCTGCTCGGCGATTATCTGAAAGCCGACCTTGCAAACGGCGTTTTGACGCTTGACGAAGCGCGGGAGATCCTTGCGCACTTCTTCATCAAGGGCTGCGAGTGGATCAAGGGCGGCGACTACGGCAGCGGCGACGCGCAGCATTATCAGAATCTCGTGCTTGCGGGGATCGGCGAAGACGGAAACGACGTGACGAACGAGGTGACGTACCTCGTCCTCGACGTGATCGAGGAGCTCGGCATCAGCGATTTTCCGACGACAATCCGCTTAAATTCAAAGTCCGATCCGGCGCTCCTTCGCCGCGCATCGGAGGTTTTGCGCTTCGGCGGCGGGATCCTCGCCTTCTATAACGAGGATCTGATCATCAGTTCTCTTGAAAATTACGGCTACGCGCCCGAAAAAGCGTGGAAATTCGCCAACGACGGCTGCTGGGAGATCCAGATCCCCGGTGAGACCTTCTTTACGTACAAGCCCTTCGATTCCCTGCAGATCCTGCAGCAGAAAACGCTCGGAAATTACGTCGGCGGCGTTGATTTTGACAGTTTTGACGCGCTCACGGACAAATTCGTCTCCGATCTTGACGAGGCGGTCGGCGCGATCGTCCGGTGCTTTATCGAAAAATTCGAGCCGTCCGAAAGCGGCAAGCCGACGAAGTGGCTGCCGCAGAGACCCTGCACCGTCGTTTCCTTATTTGAAAAAGGGTGCGTCGAAAAAGGGCTTTCCTATCTCGAGGGCGGGCCCGTTTACAACGTCGTTTCCCCGCATATCGGCGGATTTCCCGACACGGTCAACAGTCTTTACGCGATCAAAAAGATCGTATTTGACGAAAAACGCGTATCTTTTGCCGATTTTATAAAGATCTTGGCGGAAAATTGGGAGGGGCACGAAGATCTGCGCATCAAGGCGCTCAATGCTTACGACTATTACGGCAACGACAACGACGAGGTCGACGAAATCGCTTCGAAGCTTCTGCATTCGTTCGCGGCGATCTGCGCATCGTACGAAGGAACGTGCGGCTACCGCTTTCCCGCGGGCGTCAGCACCTTCGGGCGCCAGCTCGAATGGGCGCCCAAGAGGCTCGCCTCCCCTCACGGACACAAAGCGGGCGAGGTCCTCGCCCCGAATCTCTCGCCGACGCCCGGAAGCGACCGCGAGGGCGCGACCGCAATCGTCAGATCCTACTGCCGTGCGAAGCTTTCCGAAATGGTGACGGGCGCGGCGCTCGATCTGAAGCTTTTACCCTCGAGCGTCGAGGGAGAAGACGGTCTTTCGGCGATCACGGCGCTCCTGCGCGGCTTTGTTTCGCTCGGCGGCTGCTTCATACAGCCGGACGTTTCGGACAAATCGGTCCTTGTTGAAGCGCAGAAGCATCCCGAAAATTATCAGACGCTTTCCGTGCGCGTGTCCGGCTGGAACGCGCGCTTCGTGACCCTATGCAAAGAATGGCAGGATATGATGATTGATGAAACGAAATGAAAACGTAACGGCGCTTCTGACCGACGTGCAGAGATTCTGTATGCACGACGGCCCCGGCATTCGGACGGTCGTGTTTTTCAAGGGCTGTCCCCTGCACTGCCGCTGGTGCCACAATCCCGAAACGCAGAAATTTCAGCCGCAGCTCGCGTTCAATTCCTTAAAGTGCGTGTCGTGCGGTGCGTGCGCGGGCGTATGTCCCGCCGGCGCGCAGATCTTTTCTCCTCATAGGGCGGTCGATTTTTCGCGCTGTATCGTCTGCGGAAAATGCGTCGGGATTTGCCCCGCGAACACGCTTGAGGTTTACGGAAAGCGCGAAAGCGTCGGCGAAATCGTGGAAACCGTTCTGAAGGACGCCTCGTTTTACGGACAGAACGGCGGTCTGACCGTTTCGGGCGGCGAGCCGACCGCACAGCCGGAGGCGCTTTTGTCTCTTCTCGCCGCCGCGAAAGCGGCGGGGATCTCCACGGCGATCGAGACTTGCGGATCTTTCGGCGAACATCTGACCGACGATCTCTGCAGTCTTGTCGATCTCTTTCTTTTCGACGTCAAGGACACCGATGCTGCCCGTTTGAAAGAAAATACCGGCGCAGATCTCTCGGGCATCCTCAAAAATCTGCATCGGATCGACGACGCGGGCGGGAAAACTGTCCTGCGGTGCATTCTGATCCCCGACGTCAATCTGAATAATCTGCACGCCGAAAAGATCGCAATGCTTTATTGGGAGCTGAAGAATTGTCTTTACGTCGAACTTTTGCCCTATCACCCGTTCGGGACGTCAAAATCGACCCGCATCGGCGATAAGGAGCCGACGGTATTCCGGATCCCCGAAAAGGAAGAGATCCTTTCGTTTGCCGGAAAATTGCGCGCCGAAAGCGTTCCCGTCAAGTATAACGGCTCGCTTCTGCCGTAATTTGCACAATTTCTGCATTTCGGGAGAATTATTATGTATTCCCTTTTACTTGCCCTCATTTATCTTGCGTTCGTGAGTCTCGGTCTGCCCGATTCCCTGCTCGGCTCCGCGTGGCCCGTGATGCACGAATATCTTTCGGTCCCGCTGCCCTATATGGGCATCGTTTCGATGACGATCTCCGGCGGAACGATCGTCTCGAGCCTTCTGTCCGACAGGGTCACGCGAAAATTCGGGACTCCCGCCGTCACCGCGCTCAGCGTCTTTCTGACTGCGGCGGCGCTCTTCGGATTCTCCTTCTCGACAAAGTTTTATATGCTGATCGTCTTCGCCGTCCCCTACGGGCTCGGCGCGGGCGCGATCGACGCCGCGCTCAACAACTACGTCGCGCAGCACTATTCTTCCCGCCACATGAGCTGGCTGCACTGTTTCTGGGGCGTCGGAACGATCATCAGCCCGTTCGTGATGAGTCTTGCGCTCACGCGTTCCGTCTGGAACGACGGCTACCGCACCGTCGGCTTCATTCAGATCGGGATCGGCCTCATCCTTCTTTTGACGATCCCCGTCTGGAAGATCAACGAAGGCGGCAAAATCAGCGAAGAAACGGAAAAATCCCGCCCGCTCGGACTTTTTGAGACGTACAGGATCCGCGGCGTCCCGACGCTGCTTCTGGGATTTTTCGCTTACTGCGCGGCGGAATCCACCGCGATGAGCTGGGCAAGCACCTACACCGTCGAAGTCAAAGGTGTCGGCGATGAAGCCGCCGCGGGCTTCGGATCGCTCTTCTTCATCGGTCTGACGGTCGGCAGATTTTTGGGCGGATTCATCACGAACAAGCTCGGCGACCGCAAAATGATCCTTCTCGGCACGTCGGTCCTGACGGCGGGACTCGTTCTGCTCGCGCTGCCCGTCGAATCCCTCCCCGTTTCGCTCGCGGGATTCGTCGTGATCGGATTCGGCTGCGCGCCGATCTATCCGTGCATCATCCATTCGACCCCAGAGAATTTCGGCGCGGACAAATCCCAAGCGATCATCGGCATTCAGATGGCGAGCGCGTACCTCGGCTCGACGTTCATGCCGCCGCTCTTCGGCGTGATCGCCAACAAAACGACCTTCCGCTTGATGCCCTATTACCTCGCGTTTTTCTTCATTCTGATGGTCACGATGACCGAACTCACTTTCAGAATTACGGAAAAGAAACATTGATATCAGCGCGCCTTTTCGGAAGGCGCGCTTTTCTTGTGATTCTGCCCAAATTCGGGCTTCTTTTTTTTGGCTATTTTGTTGATTTGCATAATCTTGCATTTTCTTGCATAATTTTGCAGAAATCGCTTGACAAAAGCGCATAAATATGCTATCATTGGGCAACGTCAAAGAGCGGAGCACACAAAGCTCCGTCGCGAAAGAGAACCAAGAAAGGAAAAACGCCATGAAACACTTAACGAAAACCCTCTCCATCCTGCTCGCGTGCCTGATGCTCGCGTCCACCTGCTTTGCCCTCGTCGGCTGCGGAAACGGAAACGACAATTCGGCAGAGATCGCCGCTCTCTCCCAAAACGTAGACGATCTGAAAGTAAGCATCGAAAATTCGAACGAAAAAGACGCGATCTCAAAGCTCGAAAAGCAGATCGCAGATCTTCAGAACGCTCTCATACCCGGCGATGAGCCCGCGCCGATCGCGCCTGCACCACTTCTTGCCCACGACTACGGCGAAGAGTGCTTTGA
The DNA here is from genome assembly GCA_045616925.1 of Eubacteriales bacterium. Lineage (GTDB taxonomy): Bacteria > Bacillota > Clostridia > Oscillospirales > CAG-272 > JAZLHQ01. The sequence goes on from JAZLHQ010000211.1 coordinate 5,520, forward strand.
AAAGATCAAATACATCGACAAGATGATCAGCGACCGCGACTGCTTCGCGGGCGAGAATTTCAAATTCTGCGTCCAGTGGATCAAGTGGAATCTGATCGAAGCCGGCTACTCCGAAGACGAGATCGTCGAGCAGGATTTCGTAGTCACGAAATATTTCCCCGCCGACAAGCTTGAAGAATCCCTCTCCGCGGCTAAATCCTACGTCACCGACGGAAAGCTCTATCAGCGGAGCGGCAGAAATTACGTTGAGAGTGCCGAAGGCACCTACGTCAAAGCCGACGTCACCCTCTCGAACATCGTCGTCGTCAAGAAGGGCAAGAGCGACAAGCAGATCATCATCGGCGCGCACTACGACGGCGACGGCACCGGCGACAACGGCTCCGGCATCGCGCTCGCTCTGACCACCGCGCAGAAGGTCCACGACGTCGAAACGCCGAACACGCTCGTCTTCATCTTCTTCAACGCGGAGGAATACGGCTGCTACGGCTCGACCGCTTACGCGAAATCAATGAGCGCCGAAGAGATCGCCAAGACCCTCTATATGATCAACCTCGATTCCCTCGTCTGCGGCGACTACTGCAACCTCTACGGCGGCGTACAGAACGACGAAAAGAAGACCGTCGAGAAGACGGAAGCATTTGACAACGCGATGAAGGTCGCCGAGTCCATCGGTCTCAAGTTCGAGACGAACCCCTGGACGTACGAGCATCCCGCGCCCGGATACGACACGCCCGACTACGCTTCTCCCTCCACCGGCGACTGGAGCGACCACGCCGGATTCGCGGCGGTCGGCGTCACCTATCTCTACTTTGAGGCGACCAACTGGTTCATCCCCGGTCCCTACAAGGAATACGACGGCTACGGCGAGACCTATCTGATCGGTATGCTGATGAACACGAAGAACGACTACTTCGACTACATCGAGGCATATTTCCCCGGACGTATCCTGCACCATATCACGCAGTTCTCGGCGCTGATGAACGCGCTCGTTCTGCAGGAGGATTACGGAAAATAATCGTTTTGGAAGAGAAGATCCCCCGCAATTTTGCGGGGGATCTTCTCTTGACTTGACAAAACGTCCGTGCTGTGCTATACTGAAGAAAAATGAAAATAGAGGCAATTTTTATGCCAGAAATCGAAAATAAGGACAACCGCGTCAAATTATACGGCGTCATCATCGGGCTCGTGACGCTCGCTTTGCAGCACGGATTCTATCTACTCGGACACTTGATCGCCACTCTTGCCGGCTTTGAGCCCCTCCTGCCGAAGATCCCCGTGATCGACGACGCGATCGCGATCGTTCCGATCTTCATCATCCCCTATATCTGGTCATACGCCTACTGGGCGATGGCGCCGATGGCGGTCTCCAAGTGCAAATTCGATCATTTTCTCGACTATTTGGCGTCCTATCTGATCGCGTGCGTCGTCGGATGTCTGATCCTGACCTTCGCGCCGACCTATATGGACCGCGTCGCGGAAGGGCTCTACGACGTCAACAACGAGGGCTTTTTATACGATCTCATGCGGTTCTGGTATTCGCTCGACGGCACGAAGGTCGCTTACAACCTATTCCCGAGCTTCCATTGTCTCAACAGTACGGTCTCATTCCTCGGCGTCTTCCGCCGCAAGGAAATCCCGCTTTGGTACAGGATCTACTCCTTCGTTCTGACGCTCACGATCTACGCGTCGACCGTATTCGTCAAGCAGCACTACTTCATCGACATCATCGGCGGCGCTCTGATCGGCGTGATCGCCTATATCGCCAGCGAGCGCTGGCACCTCGGCAGAATGTTTTTGAAACCGATCGCACGGGTAAAAGGATGGTTTCATAAGGAAAAGGCGGAGTGAACGCAAATACGGATCGTTGTTCGCGCCAACGCCGTCGTAGGGCGGGGGCTTGCTCCCGCCGAAAACGTGCATACTTATCGCATATCAAATGACAGCGCCGCTCCCGATATAAAATTGGAATAATTCCGTTATCTGCGAAAACGGCGGGAGCAAGCCCCCGCCCTACGGATATAATCGATCAACTTCTATCATTTCAACGCAAAAATCCCGCTTATGCGGGATTTTTTGTTATTTCAGGAAAATTTCGATTACGGGAACGGTTACGTCCGGGCGCACGGGCGGGAGCTTAAAGGTCAGAGTTCCGTCTTCGCCCTCGGAATACAGAATCTCGCTGCCGTCGTGCAGGAACTGCGCGTAGCCGATCTTGCCGGCAAGCCCCTTGACCGCGAGCGCCTTGAAGGGATAGCTCAGAAGGTGCAGATAAAGCCTCGATTTGTCGTCTTTTTCGGTGTAAACGCAGCCGAAGGGCGCATTTTCGAGGTACTGCGGCTCCGCCATCGTGCAGCCGTAGATCGAGCGGCTGTTGTATTTCATCCACGCCCCGTACGAATCGAGTGCGTTGACGGCGCGGTAGTCGAAGCATCCGCGCGAGGTCGGACCGACGTTCATCAGAAGATTTCCGCCGCGCGAGACAGTTTTGATCAGCATTTCGATCAAAATCTGCGGCGATTTCCACGTCGATTCGTCGCGGTGGTAGCCCCACGAGCCGGAGAACGTCTGGCACGCTTCCCACGTGACGTATTCGCCCGTCTTTTCGTGCTTCACCCAATCGTTTGGCTGATACTGCTCGGGCGTCCAGAGATCCTGCTCCATATCGGCGCGGTTGTCGATCATGATGCCCGGCTGCAGCTTTCGCGCAAGGGCGATCAGCTTTTCGGATTCCCAGTCGTCCTTGCCCTTGCCCTTGTTCATCCACGGGCGCGGATCGTCCGATTCCCTGTCGGCGAACGAGAAATCGAACCAAAGAACGTCGATTTTGCCGTAATTCGTGAGAAGTTCCCTCACCTGATCGCGCATATACTGCGCGTAGCGGCGCATATCGCGCCCTTCGTTCAGTTCGGGTACATTCGGGTCGTCGCGGCGCGGGTGGTGGCGGTCGATGATATAGTCGGGATGATGCCAGTCGAGAAGCGAATAATAGAAGCCGATTCTGAGACCCTCGGCACGGAAGGCGTCGACGTATTCTTTGACGAGGTCGCGTCCCGCGGGCGTATTCGTGCATTTGTAGTCCGTATAAGCCGAATCGAACATACAGAAGCCCTCGTGGTGCTTCGTCGTCAGAACTGCGTATTTCATGCCTGCGGCTTTCGCGCGTTTTGCCCATTCTTTGGCGTCGTAAAGATCGGGATCGAAGCGTCTAAAATACTCGCCGTACTTCTCTTCCGTGATCCTTTCGCGGCTTTTGACCCATTCGTGGCGCGCGGGCATCGAATAAAGTCCCCAATGGATGAACATTCCGAAGCGGTCGGAAACGAACCAATCGGTATTTCCCGGTGTTTTTCTTCTTTCGTAGATAGCCATACCTGCCTCCTCTCGATTTCTGATTTCAGTATAGCACAAGCTCCCGCGATTTGCAAGATTTGGCTTTACTTTTCGGGGAAAATATGCTATACTTTTATCGGAAAGATCGCTTTGGGAGGAAAATATGGACAATCGGGACCTCAGATATCATTTCCATCCCCGCAAGGGCTGGATGAACGATCCGAACGGGCTCGTCTTTTTTAACGGATACTATCACGTCTTTTTCCAGCACGCGCCCGATTTCGAGCAGCCGTGGCACGAGCCGATGGCGTGGGGACACGCCCGCACGAAGGATTTTCTCAACTGGGAGGAATTGCCGGTCGCGCTCGTATCGGATCAGCCGTACGATATTGACGGCGTCTGGTCGGGCACCGCCGCCGTATTCGGCGGCCGGCTTTACGTCTTCTACGCCTCCGTTTCGGAGGATCGGAAAAAGCAAACGATCAGTATGGCGTATTCCGACGACGGATTTTCGTTCACGAAGTACGAAAAGAATCCGATCATACGCGATTTTCCGCCCGAGGGCAGCGCCGAATTCCGCGATCCCGCGATCTTTTCTGAAAACGGGACGTTTTATCTCGTGATCGCCTCCTCGGACAAGGTCAAAAAGACCGGGAATCTCCTGCTTTACGAAAGTTCCGACCTTGAAAACTGGACGTTCAAAAGCGTTCTCTACGAATGTCCCGGATGCAAATACTGCGAATGTCCGTCGTTCGTGAAGGCGGGAAACGGCTATATCTTGTCGACCTCTGCGAAGCGCCTTGAGACCGGCGAGCATTTCTTTGAGGTGATCTACGGCGATTTTGACGGCAAAAAATTCACGCCTTCGATCGTTTCGCACTTTCAGAAGGGTCCCGACGAGTACGCGGGACAAATTTTCACTGCCCCCGACGGCAGAAATATCATGTTTTCGTGGATCCCCGGCTGGAAATATGCGCAATACGAAAAATGCGTCGGGTGCTTATCGCTCCCGCTCGAGCTTACCGTCGGAAAGGACGGGATCCGCGCGTTTCCCGTCAGGGAGGTACGGCATCTTCTCAACGGCGACACGCTCGTCGACGGCTATATCACCGAAAAATTCGTCAAAAACGGCGAGGAAGTCCACATCAAACTCGACCCCGATCTGATCGAAAACGGTCGTTTACAATAATTTTCAAGGAGACGGATATGAAACTCAACACGAAAAGAACATTTTTGGTCGGCCTTGCGTTCCTTTCCATCTGCGCGTTCTGGCAGCTTTACGACAACGTCATGCCTCTGATCCTCGACGAGACCTTCCACATCGACAAGACGTTTTCCGGCGCGATCATGGCGGCGGACAACGTGCTCGCGCTCTTTCTGCTCCCCTTCTTCGGCGCGCTTTCCGATAAAACGCGCTCGCCGATCGGCAAGCGTATGCCCTATATTCTGGTCGGCACGATCACGGCGATCGTTCTGATGAACCTCCTGCCCGTCTTCGACAACTCGTATTTTGCCGAAGCGAAGACCGTCAAAATGATCGTTTTCGTCGTTCTTCTGGGACTTCTGCTCGTCGCGATGGGCATTTACCGCTCCCCCGCGGTCGCATTGATGCCCGACATCACGCCGAAGCCGCTCCGTTCGCGTGCGAACGCGATCATCAATCTGATGGGCGCGATCGGCGGCGCTTTATACCTTCTTCTGACGGCGATCCTCTACCCGAAATCGAAGACCGAGGGCGCCGAACACGTCGATTACGCGCCTCTTTTCCTGATCGTTGCGGGCATTATGCTGATCTCCGTCGGAGCGCTCCTCATTTTCATCAATGAAAACAAACTGACAAGCGAGAACAAAAAGCTCGAAGACGCGCATCCCGAATGGAATCTCGCCGTCAAAAACGACGCCGGCAGCGAAATACTGCCGAAACCGATTAAGAAGAGCCTCGCATTCTTGCTCGCTTCGATCGCGCTCTGGTACATCGGCTACAACGCCGTTTCGACGTGGTTCACGGTCTACGTTTCCCACGAAATGGGCGAAAAGATCGGCGGCGCCTCGACCTGTCTTCTGGTCGGTACGGTCGGCGCGATCGTTTCCTACATCCCGATCGGTATGCTCGCCGCGAAGATCGGCAGGAAAAAGGTCATTCTGATGGGCACGCTCGTGCTCGCCGGAGCGTTCGGCACCGCGTTTTTGCTCACGATGAACGCAAATGCCATCTCTCCCGTGATGTACGCGCTCTTCGCGCTCGTCGGCTTTGCGTGGGCGGCGATCAACGTCAACTCGCTTCCGATGGTCGTCGAGATGTGCAAGGGCTCCGACATCGGCAAATTCACCGGCTACTATTACACGGCTTCGATGCTCGCGCAGGTCGTGACGCCGATCCTCTCCGGCTTCCTGCTTGAGCACGTCAGCTACAAGACGCTCTTCCCCTACGCCGCGTTCTTCGTGCTCACGAGCACCGTGACGATGCTCTTCGTCAGACACGGCGACGTGAATCCCGAAGCAAAGAAAGGACTTGAAGTTTATGAAGAAATGGACAACTGACGCGCTTTTCGCGCACAGAGGCCTTTTCGGCGGCGATATTCCCGAAAATTCCTATCCCGCGTTTGAAAAAGCGATCCAAAACGGCTTCGGCGCCGAGCTTGACGTCCATCTTCTGACGGACGGCTCGCTCGCCGTCTTTCACGATTCCGCCCTCATGCGCTGCGCGGGCGTCGACGGCGTGATCGAAGATCCCAACGTCGGGATGCCCAAGGGTCTGCGCCTCGTCGGCAGCGACGAGCAGATCCCGACGCTCGGGGAGATCCTCGACCTCTTTTCAAAGAATCCCGCGCCGAACGGAAAACCTTATCCGCTCGTGATCGAGATCAAGGCGTACAAAGGCAATCACCGCAAACTGACCGAAAAAGTCTGCGAAATGCTCGACAATTACGACGGCGATTTCGTTCTTGAATCCTTCGATCCGCGCGTTCTGATCGACCTCAAAGAACTGCGTCCGCAGTTCGTTCGCGGGCAGCTTGCGCAGGATTTCGTCAAGCGCGGGGGCGTCCCGTTCTATCAGCGCTTTTTCCTTCGCGATATGTGGCTTTCCAAATCGGCGGATCCCGATTTCATCGCCTACCGTTTCGAGGACCGGAACGTAAAATCTCTTCGCAAAGCGGTCGATCAAAAGGGCGTGAAAGAGGTTTTATGGACGATCCGCTCGCAGAAGGATCTTGATATTGCGCTCGGATACGGCGCGGCGGCGATCTTCGAGGGCTTTATTCCCGTAAGAAAATGAAGATCTACGCTCCCTCGTATTACCGCGATTTCAAGTGTATCGCCGACAAATGCCTCCACACCTGCTGCGTCGGGTGGGAGATCGACGTCGATCCCGACAGTCTTGCACGTTTTTCGAAGTATCCCGACGTTATGCGGCACGTCGAGCCGGGCGATCCCGCGCAGATTCGACTTCTTGACGGCGAAAAATGCCCGTTTCTCAACGAAAACGGGCTTTGTGATATGATCATCCGGTACGGCGAGAAGATGCTCTGCAGCATCTGCGCGGATCACCCGCGCTTCAAAAATTTCTGGTCGGATCGCGTTGAGATCGGTCTTGGACTCGTCTGCGAGGAGGCTGGGCGTCTGATCTTATCGCAGAAGGAGCCTCTTTCGCTCGTTCTTTTGTCGGACGACGGCGGAAATGAAGAACCGAGCGATGCCGAAAAGTATCTTTTCGGCGTGCGGGACGAGCTTCTGAAAAACGTCGCCGAAGAAGGCGCATTTGCGCGCCTGCGGGAATATTTTATCTATCGGCACTTGCCGGACGCTCTTTACGACGATCGGCTTGAAAAGCGTATCCGCTTCGTCGACTACGCCGTCGACGCCGTGAAAAACGCCTTTCAAAAGACGGACAGATCCTTCGACTCCCTCGTCGAATCCGCGCGCATTTTCTCCTACGACGTCGAATACGACGAGGAGAAAAAGGAAGAAATTCTGGATTCCTTATAACAAAAGGCTCCCTTTCACAAGGGAGCCTTTTCGTTTCGCGCCGCATTTTCGGCGTTCATTCCGGATCTGTCAGCAATTCTTCATAGGGCACGTTGAAAATTTCCTTCAGGGCGATGAGTTCAATATCGGTCACGAATCGCTGCCCGCTTTCGATGCGTTGGATCGCGTTTTTATCGACGTCGATCCCCTTTAGCTGCATCTTTTCCGCCAAAATCCTCTGCGACATTTTCGGCGCCGCGTTCTTTCGCAGTGCGCTAATTTTCGTGCCGCAGATATTATTTCTGCCGTTTTTCGTTTTATTCTTGAACATTTTTCACCTTTTTTGACATTCAGTACTTGACAAATCCATTATATGATAGTATAATGTAAAAAATGACATTTAGTGAATGTCAAAATGGAGGATGTTTATGAAATTTTATTCGAAACGTGGAAAGAAGTTGGCTTGTGTTTTTCTGATTTTCATATTGATTATTCTTTGCATAGGATGCAATAGCCACAACGGTAATAACACCATTTCTTCCAATGAGGAGAAAGAGGTAATTATTCCAGACATCAGTTTATTAGATGAAACAACAGCCAAAACAATAATTGCGCAAAAAGGGTTGATTCCTCGCATAGAATACGCTTATGATGATTATGCAGAGGAAGGATTAGTTATCGAAACCGATCCCGCTATCTCAACTTCTGTCAAAGAAGATACTGTTGTAATTATTTACATCAGCAAAGGTCCAAGTTATTATGAATTACGTGATGCAGTTGGCTATATGTGCGATATTGATGGTATCGACCCTTTCAAATGGGGAACGCAATCCGAAGGCGGTACAAAAGCGTTTTTCTCAGTGTACGTTGAAGAGGGTTTCTTATACATTGATATGATGTTATGCTGCAAATCCAGATATAAAATCGAATTCTATAACGACGGTTTTGGACGCGCTTCGATCACGGATACTTTCGACAAAACCGTTCCAATTACTGTCTTGTCTGACAGCAAAACAATTGACAATACCGGAAAAGCGACATATTTTACGGTAAAAATCCCGCTTTCCGATTTGTCAGTTAAAAAGCCTACGGATATTTATGTTGAAGTATATTTTGTAGTAAACGGCAACAGGCAGACATTTGAGTCTGGCTTCAACCTTTCTTGGTAAAAACAATTATATTATTATTCAAGCACCCTTCGGGGTGCTTTTTCGATAATTATGCGAGAAAAATCAATAAATTTCCAAAGAAAACTTCAGTGACCCCAGACAGGTGTTACCGCATATACATTATCAAATCTAATATCTGACCAATACTTTTTGATATTTTCTCTCTTTTTGAATAAAAAATATGCACCTCCCAAAGTGTTACCTTTTGAGGCGCATATCAGAATGGTTGTGCTTTCTTCTTTTATCTGTATCGCTTTTCGCGTATGGCTTGGAGATCGCCGCAGACGACCTCCGCCCACTCGTATCCGTACATAAATTCGCCGATGAAGAGGTCTTTCGCTTCCTCTTTACCGTCGAGATAGTCGAAATAGTCGCAGGCAAATCTTTCCTTGACGACGCGGTAACAGTTCCGCTCGCAGAGCAGAACGTCTCCGATCCCCGAGTCCGTCAGCGATTTTTTCAGTTCGGCGAGGACGTTGTGGAACATACTCCGCGTCGTGCGGTCAACGTCCTTGTCCTCCCAGAGATTGACGATCAGCTCGGACGCGCTGACGCCCGTTCCGCGCCGGTAGATCAGATAGGCGAGCATTTCCTTCGCCTTCGCGCGGGTGAATCTGACCGGCTTGTGATCCTTGAGAACGTCAAAATTGCCGAACGTACGCACCTCGACGGGCGTCTTCGGCTCGTTTACCGTTTCCCGTGCGCCGATCTTCAGATCGGCAAACTCGTTCACGATCGACTTTTCGTCGGGGCGGACGAGAAATCCGCGTGCTCGCGCGGCGAACGCCTGCAAAAGCTCCTTCGCATCGGCGTTTGCGTCCGACACGATCAGAACGGGCGTCTCGGGAAAGCGCTCGTAGACGGTGCGCGCAAGCGACAGCGCTTCGCCGCCGTCGGCCTGCGCGCCGACAACGAACGCGTCGATCTTGCGCGTATCAAGTTCGTAAAGCGCGTCGTCCGCCGTTTCGGCTTCGACGACGAGCGCGTCCCCGGCGTACTTACGGGCGGCGCCGGTCAGGAGGCGGAGCGCTTTCGCGTTTCCGAACGCGCAGCAAAGAATCGCCGTCATAGCGTTCTTTCAACACTCGGCGCGCGCACTTCGGGGATCCCGGCGACGGGCGCCTCAAAGCGCTCGTTCGCCTCGGGGACCTCGATCGCCTCGCGCTCACGGATCGGCTCGATCACGTGCATATCGAGGAGCGCACAGTCCGTCTTGTGGGCAAGAAACGCGAAATCTTCCGCGCTCAGTACCTCGTCCGGCGCGCCGAACGCTGCCAGAATATTCTGCTTGACCTCTTCGGGTCTGCCCTCGGTCACGAGCGTTCTGTCCGGCGAAACACCGAAACGGTTCAGCGTTTTCAGTGAAAAATAGTCTCTGTATTTCATATCATACTCTCAATTACGGATTCGATGTCATCCTGTTTGAATGGATTTTCGGGTTCTTTCTTTTGTTCCTCTGCGGGCTCCGAGAATTTGACGATCTCTACTTCCTTTTCGTCGACCTTGACGTTTTCTTTATCGGGCTCCTCGTTCTTGATCTCAGGCTCGACGTCTTTTTCTTCGGTCGTTTCGACGGATCCGGGCACGGGATCGTCGATCTCGGACTGTCTGATGACTTCAAAACCGAGGATATCGCCGTCGTCAAGCGGGGGCGCTTCGAGGGTCGCGGGATCGACGCGGAAATCTTCTGTCATAATCCTTGTCGCCTCGCGGATGCTTCTCCATTCGCGAAAATAGTCGATCGGGTGGGAAATGAGTCCCGTAAATCCGCGCAGACGGTACAATTGCTTCATTCCGGCGAGGACGAAGCCGAGCCACGCGAGCTGTTCGGCCTCCAGACGCGCGTTCGCGCGGGCGTTATTGAGAACGTCGCGGCTCGAATACTCCTCTCCGAGCGCGGCGTCCGAAACGCCGAGAGTCCTCTTGAGCGCGTACTTGAACGAATCGTAGGGCTCGACCTTTTTATAGATCTTTTTCGCGTCTTTGGCGAGATTTACGTTCGAAAAACTGTCAAGAATTCCCTGCACGCGCGCACGGTCGAAGGTATAAACGCCGTTTTTCAGTGCCTCTTTGTCGAGGAAACACTTGTATGCCGCGAGCGGATTGCCCTTTCCGAAGAGTTCGGAGATCATTTCGTCGCGGCCGCTTAGCAGGACTTGTTTGATCTCGCCGTAGGTGTCGACGGTCTCCGCCCGGCGGTAGAGCTCTTTTCTGACCATATCGGGCGTGATTTCCTGCTCTTTGGGGTCTTTGACGAGGTTGGCAAGGCGCGCCTGCGCGCCTCTTTCGTTGAAATAGTCGCCGGGATGCTCGTAGTCGCCGTGCTTCTTTTCGTAGTCCTTGAGAAGCGACGAGCTGTACTCCCCTTCTTTTCTCCAGCCGAATTTCTTCTGCATTTCGACGGAGAATCCCTCCGTATCGCCGCGGTCAAGCCGTACGTCGGTCACGACGACGGAGCGACCCGCGTACTTTTCGGGATTTTTCATATATTCGGGATAGCTGACGGTTTCGAAAACCTCTTCGCTCTTCAACTGTTCAAGGTATTCCTGCTCCTGCAGAAACGGACGGTCTTCGAGTGCGTCCTTGTCGTAGATATTTTCGATCTCATAATCGCCGGACGATTCCGCTTCCGAAACGCTTTGGTTGTCGGCAAGATCGTTCAGATTGAGCGATTTCCGTTCTTCGCCGATACCGGCGTTATCCTGTTTTTCGTTCATGACTTATCTCCGCTGGATTTATTTTTCCTCGCCGAAGAGTTTGCGAGTGCTTTGCGATGCGATGATCTTGATGTTCGTTCTGTTGGTCGGGCTCGTGATGATGAAGGCGTTTCCGCGATCATTGTTGACGATCTGATCCTGCTCGGATTCGTTGATCTGTCCCGCCTTATCGTAAAGCGTACAAAGGTCGTCCATATCGTTCGGAGCGAGCGCGAAGATGAAACTGTACTGGCAGGCGTTGATGATCGCCGTCGACTTGCGGATGATATCTTCGCTTCCGACGAAGTCCTTGATGTTCTGCGTGATGACGATCTGCATACCGCTGTACTTACGGATACGCTTTGCAAGCTGGTACATAAAGTCGAGCGCGACCGGGTATTTCGGGTCGATGAAAACGTGCGCCTCGTCGATGCAGACGATGATCTTGCGGCTCGTGCCGTGCTTTAAGTTGAACTCACGGTTCTTGATGATCTCGTTGTCGAGCCATTTCAGAACGAGCAGCATCTGCGCGTTCGCGATGACGCCGTTTTTATTGGCAAGCAAGCTTTGGAAATTGAAGACCGTGAAGTTTTCCTTGACGGAAAGCGTCGATTCGCCGTTCCAGAGATTGGCGTTTCTGCCCTCTCCCGCGAACTTGGAAACGTAGTTGTGCAGGATCCTCAACTGCGTGACGTCGTAATCGACGGTTGCCGCCTTGAGTTTTTTGTCAATCAACGCGCAGAGTCCGTCGAACGTCGGGTAATCGGACGGTTTCAGCGCGGAAAATACGGTTTTCGAGTTGATCCCGTAGACGGCGTAAAGCTCGACGACCAGGTTGTTGAGGTATTCGAGCGCCTCCGGGCTGATACCCGCCAGCGCGACGCGGAAGAATTCCTCCAGGAATTGCAGATGCACCGAGAAGTTGTTGACCTTCGCTTCTCCACCCATTTCGTCGGCGTCGAGCGTCGTGATCACGTGGAAGGGGTTGATACGTCCCTCGGTCGCGGTGCCGACGTCGATCAGTCTGCCGCCGAGGTTCTGCGCGAGGATCTGATACTCGTTCTCGGGGTCGAGAATGAAGATCTTGCTGTTCTCGGCAGATAGGTGCGAAAGGATCGTCTTGGTCGCGTAGGATTTACCGGAGCCGGATTTTCCGAGGATGACCATATTCGAGTTGACACGCTCGCGGTCACGCTTGAAGAAGTCGACGATGACGGGATAGTTGTTTTCGGTGCCGATGACGCAGCCGTTTTCGTCCATTACGCAGGACAGAACGAACGGGAACACCGCCGCGAGCGAGCCGGAATGGATCGCGCGGGCGTAGTCGGTCATCGTGTCGTAACGGGAAATGTTCGTGGAAACGACCGCCTGATTCTGACGGCAGAAGTTGTCGACGAGTTCAAAGCCTTCTTCAGCGAGGATGCGTTTGATCGTCTTCTTGAGGTTCTTCTGCTCCATCTTCGCTCTGCCCGTGCGGTTATAGATCGTAAAGTGGAGGGTGACTCTGAAGAGCGTTTCGTTGTCGTTCTGCAGCATTCTCAGAACGTCGACGAGCGTTTCGATGTGCGTCTGCTTGTCGATCATCGAGGATGCTCTGAACGTCTGATCGGACTGGGAGGCGAGCTCCTGCAGCGAGCGGTCGATCATGTGGACCGCCTTCTGCTTCTCATACGGCTCGATGTTCATAACGACCTTCGTATCGGGAATATTGAACATCTTGTAGCCCCACGCGTTATAAACGGAGAGCGGGAAATTCTTGACCGTGTAGGTGATGCTTTCGACGCCGTCCACCGTTGCCGAGAACGGGGTGAATACGATGTCGTGCGGGATGATCCACTGCATGAATTCTTCGGGCTGAAGAATGTTGACGTCGTTTTCTTCAAAACGGGTCGTGTAGTTGTATTTGAGGAAGATGCCGAGCTCCTTCGTATCGAGCACGTGGCTCGTCATACCGACTTCGGAGAAGGACATGACCGCGTTGTTGAGGATCTCGGAGATCATTTCCTTGCTCGCGTCGTAGACGACGAGATAATAGTAGGGCTTCTTGATCGGCTTGCCGGTCGTCATTTCCGTGTAGACGCGGATGCGGTCGTCAATGACTTTTTCACGCGCGAGAAGCTCGGCTTTGGTCAGTTCGCCTTCGTTGAAGAGCTTGTAAAGCGCGTTTCTCTTCTCTTCTTCCTTCGCCATATAGGGGCGGAAGTCGAGTTTGCGGTCGATCTTGACGAGCGACGCCGACGTTTTGCCCGCGATCGAGCGGATGATCGCGCCAAAATGATCGTCGATGATCTGATCCTGTCTGTAACCGGACAGAAGGTCGAATTCTCTCGGGTCGATCTGCAGAACGCCCGCGAAATAATCCTTATAGACGATGAATCCGTCCTGCACGTCCTTGAACGGGAGGAAAAATCCGATATTCGTCTGCGATTTTTCGTGCTGATCGGAATAATGCTTGACCGAAAAGACGTATTTCGTGAAGTTCACGAAGAGCATATACGCGCGCTGCCCGTCGAACGGCATAAACAGCGCGATCACGATAACGAGTACGATCGCCATAAAGATGAAGCGCGCGTAACCGAAGTTCGACAGGAAAATGACGACCTCGAGGATCAGCGCGAGCAGCGCGATGATCGTATCCGCGATGGAAACGTTTTTGAAAAATTCAACTTTGACTTTGGCTGTTTTCGGTATGACTCTCATATTTTAATCAGGTACTCCCTTCTTCGAGACGATCCTGCAAACTTTTATTTCTTCTTGTTGCCGCCCGCGTTCTTCTTGTCGTCAAAACTCATCATAATGGCGTTCTGAATCGCATCGTTTTTGTTGCCGGTGCCGTTCGGATTCTTGTTGTCATCTCCGGCGGTCTGGTTGGCGTTTGCGTTGCCGCCCGCTGCCGGTTTACCGCCAATCGCCTCAGCGACCTTCGTTCCGATCAGATTGGCGAGCTGCTCATGCTCTTTCTTCTTGTTTGCAAGCTCGTTTGCACGCTCTTTTTCGCTCTTGATACCATAATCGTGGTCGGTTCTGAAGCCGAGACGCTTGCCGATCGCGGCGCCCATACCAAGGTTGGATGCGTCACGCGCAAAGTTGGAAATGCCTCTTGCCGCCTTGAAAGGCGCTGCCGCAATGCCTGCCATCGTTCCGACTGCCTTCTTGAATCCTTCCGCCGCCATCTGATTCTCGCGCATTTCGTTCGTGCCTGCGCCCGCGGAGATCAGGTTGCCCGCCAGCGCCATCACGCGCTGCATGGAAATCGCGCCTCCGACGATGAAGGCGATCTTCATGACGTTGTTGAGCGTCGAGCTTTCCGGGAAGAAGATGACGTTGTCGTTCGAGATCATCGAAACGATGATCATATAGATATTGAGGGCGATGATGCAGCCGTATCCCGACAGGAACTTGACGAAGACCTGGTCGCGCCAGAGCTTGAAGTGCGCGCCGTCGTCGATCACGCTCGTGGACATCGAGATCGGGGACACGATGAAGAGGAATACGATCGAGATCGCGCGGTCGACGAAGTTGAGCAGCGCTTTGCCGAGCTCTATAAGGATGCAAACGCCCGCGACCCATGAGAAGAAGAAGTCGAAGTCGCTGAGGTCGACGTACATACGCACAATTTCGGAATTGTAATAGTCAAATCCCTCGTAGGTGTAGAAATCGGGAGAGACGCCGGATCTGAGTCCGTTCGAGGAGAATGCTCCGCACATAAAGTTGCCGAGTCCGTTGCTCCCGCCGCCGAGGGTCGCCTTATAGAGTCCGTTCATGAACGCGTTCGTAAAATGTACGAACACGATGATGCAGACCGGCACGAACGCGAACATCAGAACCGTTTTGAACGCGTTTCCGAAGACGCGCATCGGCGTCGTATTCGCTTTTTCGCTTACGATCGAGCGCAGGATCGCGAACACGCCGAAGATCGCGACGAGAACAATCCCCGCGACCGCCGCCACCTTGAAGGCGAGCGTCACCCTGTCGCTGCTGAGCAGATACGTCATAAAGTCCTTGTCTTCCCCTTCGACCTTGACGGGGTCAATGCCGCAGAGGATGTTCGCGCAGCGCATCAGACAGTCGATCAAATAAAATATGGATTTCGATATGCTGTATAAGAAATCCCAAAACCAATCAAACATTCTGTTTTCTCCTTATTCTACTGCGCGGACGATCAGATCCAGAAACTGGAAGCTGCAAAGCGGGAGGGCGTAATCGTTCCCGCCGCTGTTGTTTTCGACGTACAGTAAAAGAACATTTCCGTTTTTCAGAGATATTTTTGTAGAGTTGCCTTCCCCGGTCGTCCAGGAGGAAAGCATAAAACTCGTCCATTCATTGTTTTTAACGGTAGTTGTCGTACTCGCGACCGCCTCTTCAAAAGGCGGGTCGTCGTATTCGATCTCGATGATCTTCGTTCTCGTGCCGCCGGTAGCTTCATCCGGCACGGTGATCTCTTCGTATAGAGGGTCTCCGAAAAACCGCGGTTTTTCGGGCAGGCTGAATTCGTTTTCAAGCACAAATGCCTTGATGCTCAGAATACCCGCGTCCTGCGGTTCGGGTTCCTGCGGATCTTCTCCGGGCCTCGGCCTCTTCACTGTCGCAACCTCGCTCGATCTAACGAAAAGAACGAGGTCGTCGATGTTGATATCCCGATTGAGCGGGATCGCTACGTAAACGTACTGTTTGGAAGGCACTTCCTTGTCGCCTTCGCTTTCGTCCCACGTGAGATCCTTCACCGTTCGTTCGTTCAGCAGTGAGGATTCTACGTCGAACGTGTTTTTCCATCCCTTTGAGATCGCCGTGATCTCTCCGAAGGTCGCGTAATAGTTTTCGTAACCGTCGCCGGTTCCGAACACCTCGGACGAATCACCGGAGAATTCTCCGAGATCCATACAGGAAGAAAAGGAAAAAGAGACGGAGAGAAGCGTGAAAAGACAGATAAACCTGCACAGTCTTCGCGCGCGCTTTACGCGGTTTTCGGATGATTTTTTTGTCATCTTAAAAATTCCTTTCTTCAAGTGCGGCATCTGCGCGCCGGACGGCGCGCAAATGCCGTATTGAAAACGACCCGTTTTTCAGGTTTCTTCTCCGTTTGGTCGGGATTGCCCTTGCTTACAGGGCGGGGACCTCGTAGTTGCTGTACCAGTTGGTGAACACGGATACGCCGATCTTGAGAGCGACGAGCAGGACGAAGATCAGAACGAAGCCGATGATGGCGTTCTTGAGTCCGTTCTTTGCCTTTTCGTGTTCCTGCGGATCGTCTGCGCGCGCGTATTTGATACCGAGAACGACGCACCAGATGGCGCCGACGGCGCCGACGACTGCCAGAAATACGGGCAGGACCGCGTTGCAGATCTCAATGAGAGGCTCTACAATGTTGCTGAGTTCCTTCTGCGTGATGGCTGCGGTGAAAAACTGAATCATGATACTATCTCCTTTTTGTTTGATTCTATTCTATCTCACGGGGTACACCGGAATTACACCGGTGTACCTCTTTTGATACGATTATTTGTCGATCTTTGAGCGGTTTCTGTAAAGAAGTCCGACAAAGATGCCCGTCGCGAGCGCGAAGCATCCGATGATGATCAGAACACTTGCCGCCGTATTGGCGATGTGTTTGCGCGTGAAGCGCAGCGAAGTGGATACGCCTGCGAGATTTCTGACGACGATCTCGTACGAACCGCCCTCTTTGAAGACGGGCACGTCGCGCACGTTTTCGATCTCGATCTCTTTCTCAAGCTCGTCGTTGCGGTAGACGGATACGACGTCGCCGATGGAAAGACCCGAAAGAGTGACCTCGTTCGCCGTCTCCTCGCCCTCTTCACAGCCGACGAGTTTGATCTTCGGCGGCGTCGTGTCGATCTTGACGGTGAAGTTGAGTGCCATATTGTCCCAGTCGGAGAGCATGACGACGGAATAAACGCCGTCCTCCGAGAGTTCGATCTCTTCTCCCTTCTGCGGCGAACGGAAGCGGTTTCCGTCGTTGTCCGTTTTCCAGACCTCCGAAACCGTGTAGCCGTACGGCGTTTCGTAGGAGAATTCCTTGAGGGCGTTGTTGATCAGAACGAACGAGAAATACGCGGTGTTTCCGACCTCGTCCTTCATAAGGATCTCCCATTTGCCCGTCAGGTTGAAGCGCGTGTCGTCAAACTTGGTAAGCTCCTTGCCGTCGCGGAAGACGTTCGTGATCTCGGCTTCTTCCGAGCGGAAGACGACCGTCGTGTCGTTCGCGACGCCGCCTTTGATGACTTCCCTGTCGGTCTTCGCGTCGAAGAATCCGAAACGGACGACGCTGTCGCGCGTGAGCGCGAGCGTCGCGACGTTGCCGGCGATATCCGTGACGGTCAAATTGTACTTGCCGTCGCGTCTCAGCGGCTGTCCCGGTCTGTACGGCGTCTTCTCGCCGTCGTTCAGCGTGTAGAACGCTTCGTACTCCTCGTCGAAGACTACGTTGACGTCGTCGGACGTGAACTTGACGTCCTCGATTTCGACGATGCGCATATTCTTCGTCGAGATCTGCACGTCCTGTCTCATAAGGAACGCGCCGAAGTTGTAGGAGAATCCGTATTCGTCGAGATACGCGACGTCGTAACGGAAGAGTCCGTTGCCGCTCGCCGTGTTGAACTCGTAGGTCTTCGGGATGTCGAGCATGACCGCTTCGCCGTCGATCGTGAAGATATACTGTCCGGCGTCGGTCTCGAACGTCAGGGAGTTGCTGGAATAGAAGCCTTTTTCGACCGCCTTATTGACGTCGTAGGGTTCGCTTTCCCCGCTGACGACCGTCACGCGGGAGAGCTTGAGGGTCGGCGTTTCGCGGTAGTAGACGGTCTTCGTGACGAGATCTCCGTAGAGATCGCGGAAGCCGACCGTATAAGTGCCGTCGCCCTGATTTCCGATACAGTAACGCAGATTGTTCGCGTCGGTCTTCGCGTCTTCGGAAAGCACGTCGTAGATCGTGTAGATCTCTCCGTCCTTTTCAACGAATACGATCGAAACCTTGTTGAGATCCGGCACGGCGGAAAGCTTCAAGTTGGTATATCCTTCCTGCCGCTTGAGCGCGCTTTCGTTGTAGCCGACGATCCATTTTTCGCTGAACGTGAAGTTCGGATCCGAGCTGATCACGATCGTGTAAGCGGAAACCGTTCCGCTCGCCTCGATCACTTCGACCATAAAGCGTCCGTAGTTGTAGAACGTCAGCTTGGAGCAGTCCTTGTCGAGCACGGGCGCCGTATCGACGCCGTCCACGCGGAATTTGATGTTCTGCCCGTAGACCGAAACGGTCACGAGGTTGTTGGAGCAGATCTCCTTCTTGTAATCCGCCGAATAGCGCAGGTCGCTTCCGTCGCGGTAGGTCGCCGTGATGACGATGCTCGCGCTGTCGGAATAGCGCAGGATATATTCGAGCGTATTGCCGTAGACGTTCGTCACGCGCACGCAGTAGAAGCCTTTGCGCTCGTGATCGTACGGCTCGACGACGTCTTCCGTATCCGTGTAAACCGTCGTAAAGGAGCTGAAATTCATCGCCGCGGAGAAGCTTTCCTCCACCTTGACGATCAGATTGTCCTTGATCGCTTTGATCTCGATCGGGGACGAGAGGTAGGTGACGTAACCCTCTCTGTTGGTCTGTACCTTCTGTCCGCCCGAATAGATCGTAAGATCCGTGCCCTCCTTCGAGAGCGAGATCATTCTGTAATCCGGGAGGCAGCCGTAGCCGGTGATCGCGCGCATTTCGATATTCTGCGTGCCGGAGAGGCAGTCAACGCGGAATTTCGCTCCGCCGTTCTGGAGCAGCTGCGCGTAAACCGTGTAGGTCTCGAAGGAATCGATCTCGACCCAGATGCCGGACTGTACGCCCGCGACACCGATCTCCAGAACGGGCATATCGGACCATTCGGTCGAGCTGCTCTTTCCGGAATCCGTGGTCATAATAACGTACTTGCCCTTGTACATCACGCCGTCGGCGAATTTGTAGTGGTAATATTCCTTCTCGCTTCCCGATTTGATGAGGATCTCCGCCTCCGCCGCGCGGGAAACGTTCATCACGGCGCGATCTCTGCCGTAGCTCGTTTCCGTCTGACTTGAGCGTTCCTCCGCTTTTCCGTCGGTCTGGAAGGTCGCGGAAGAGTCCTCGGTATTCGTGAAGGTGAAGGTCTTGACGTTGTTGAAAATGTCCGTCGC
>JAZLHQ010000212.1:0-12679 GCA_045616925.1 Eubacteriales bacterium
AACGGTGGGGTTTGTTCCGGCTCCCGCCTCACAAACCCGACTGACCGTTCAAGTTTTCGGAAAATATCTTCTCTTGATCTGCGCCGCGGCAACGATCGTTGCGAATGCGTCAGCCTTGAGGGAAGCGCCGCCGATCAGACCGCCGTCGATGTTGGGCATGTGCAGAAGCTCTGCTGCGTTCGATGCGTTCATGGATCCGCCGTACTGGATCGTCGTTGCGCTCGCGACGGGCTTGCCGTACTTCTTCGCGATGACGGAGCGGATCAGAGCGCAGACTTCCTCTGCCTGCTGCGCGGTCGCGGTCTTGCCGGTGCCGATCGCCCAGACGGGCTCGTAAGCGATGATGATCTTCTTCATCTGCTCTGCGGTGATGCCTTCGAGCGCCAACTTGACCTGTCTCGAAACGACTTCCTCGGTGATGCCGGATTCGCGCTCTGCGAGCAGCTCGCCGACGCAGACGATCGCGGTCAGATCCGCTTCAACGGCTGCTTTGGTGCGCTGGTTGACGGTAGCGTCCGTCTCGCCGAAATACTGACGGCGCTCGGAGTGACCGATCACGACGTACTTAACGCCGGCATCGACGAGCATATCAGCGGAGATTTCGCCGGTATAAGCGCCGGATTTTGCGAAATGTACGTTCTGTGCGCCGACCTTGATGATCGTGCCCGCGCTTGCCTTGACGGCAGCGGGAATATCAATTGCGGGAACGCAGACGATGACGTCGCAGGCGTGCTTGCCCTTGATCTGCTTATAGACGCCCTTGATGAGCGCCTGCGTTTCGGAGGGCTTCATATTCATTTTCCAGTTGCCCGCGATGACTTTTCTTCTTTTCATGGTATAAAATCCTTTCGTAAATAGTATGATCTTATCAAATTGCAAGCAAAGGGGGGAACGCCCTTCTAAGGGCATTCCCCTCGGTTTTTACCGTTTCAGATCTTGTCGTTGAGGCAAGCGATACCGGGCAGCTCGAGTCCTTCGAGGAATTCGAGCGATGCGCCGCCGCCGGTGGAGATGTGCGTCATCTTGTCGCCGAATCCGAGATTCTCGGCAGCCGCAGCGGAGTCACCGCCGCCGATGATGGAGACAGCGCCCTCTTCGGTTGCTTTCGCGACTGCTTTGCAGACCGCGATCGTGCCGCCTGCGAAGTTGGTCCATTCGGAAACGCCCATCGGGCCGTTCCAGACGATCGTGCCTGCTCCGATGATGGTCTTCGCGTAGAGGTCGCGGGTCTTCGGACCGATATCGAGTCCCATCCAGCCGTCGGGCAGCTGGTTGGAATTGATGTCCATAAAGGGAGCGTCCTCAGCGTACTTGGTAGCGACGATGTTGTCGACGGGGATCAGGAAGTTGACGCCCTTTGCGCGTGCCTTTTCCATGATCTGACGTGCGAGATCGAGCTTGTCGAGTTCGCACAGGGAGGTACCGATGGAGAAGCCGAGCGCCTTGTAGAAGGTGTAAGCCATACCGCCGCCGATGATGAGCGTATCGACCTTTTCGATCAGGTTCTCGATGACGCCGATCTTATCGGAGACCTTTGCGCCGCCGAGGATGGCGACGAAGGGACGCTTGGGATCGGCAAGAGCGCCGCCCATGACGGAAATTTCCTTCTGGATGAGATAGCCGCAGACTGCGGGTTTCTCGGGGCAGTACATAGCGATGCCGGCGGTCGTTGCGTGTGCTCTGTGAGCGGTACCGAACGCGTCGTTGACGTAAACGTCAGCCATAGCGCCGAGCTTCTTTGCGAATTCGGGATCGTTCTTTTCCTCTTCAGCGTGGAAACGGACGTTCTCGAGAAGCATGACCTCGCCCTCTTTGAGAGCCGCTGCCTTTGCCTGTGCGTCGGGACCGATGACGTCCTTCGCCATGACGACTTCCTTGCCGAGCAGCTCGGAAATGCGCTTTGCGACGGGTGCGAGAGAAAGCTTCGTGACGTCGTCCTTTGCCTTCTCAAGTGCCTTTGCGGTCGCTGCTTCCTGCTCTTCTGCGGGGAGAGCTTCGATCTTTGCCTTTTCTTTCTTGTCAAGCTTGATCTTATCGTTGAAGACGTTGTGCGGACGGCCCATGTGAGAGCAGAGGATAACCTTCGCGCCGCTGTCTACCAGATATTTGATCGTGGGGATCGCGCCGACGATTCTCTTGTCGTCCGTGATCACGCCGTCCTTCATCGGGACGTTGAAGTCGCATCTTGCGATGACACGTTTGCCTTTGACGTCGATATCTTCGATCGTCTTTTTGTTGTACATAGACATTTTTTCACCTCATCTGATATTGTTGTTTTTTTAACAAATAAATACATTATATATTAGCATAAAATTTGACTTTTGGCAAGGGTTTTTTCAAAAAAAGTTGAAAAAATTTCACGATTTTTTTGCGTCTTTTCCCGTATTATATGTGCAAGTGTATCATTTACGCGTAATTTCACCCACTTTGACCGAATTTCTTGACAATCTCCCCCCGCCGTGCTATACTACGTTTGAAAATACGTATTTTCGGAGGAACACTATGAAAATCGAGAAACAATCGCTCAAATTGACGAAAGAATTCGCAAACAAGGAAAAATTCGGTGTCAATATCGTCAACGACGTAACTTTATCAAAGGTCGTCGGCTTCGGCGGCGTTTTCACGGAATGTGCGGGTTACAATTACAGCAAACTGACGGACTATTCCAAAAAGCGTTATATGAAAGAAATGTTTTCCGTGAAAGCCGGCGCGGGACTGCGGTTCTGCCGCGTTCCGATCGGCAGCAGCGATTTCACGCTCAGCGACTATTCGGAATCATATAAGGAAGACCTTTCCGATTTCAACGTCGGGCGCGACAAACAATACATCATCCCGATGATCAAGGACGCACTCAAATACTGCAAAGACAAGCTCTATCTGCTGGCGTCCCCGTGGAGTCCTCCCGCTTTCATGAAGGATTCAAAGAAGCTGACGGGCGGCGGACACCTTCTGCCAAAGTATTACGGCACCTACGCCGAATATTTCGTGAAATTCATCAAGGCGTACGCCGAAGAAGGAATCCGCATCACGGGGGTGACGATGCAGAACGAGGCGCACGCCGTGCAGACTTGGGAAAGCTGCGTCGTATCCGCCGAAGAGGAGGGAATTTTCGCCGCCGACTACCTGCGTCCCGCGCTCGACAAGGCGGGATTTTCCGACGTCGAGATCGTCATCTGGGATCACAACCGCGAGCGCCTTTTCGAACGCGCCGTCGATACGTTCTCCGTCCCCGGTGCGCGGGACGCGATCGCGGGTATCGGATTTCACTGGTATTCGGGCGATTATTTCGAAAATATCGACCTCTGCCGCACAATTTTCCCCGAAAAACGTCTTTATGAAACGGAGCTTTGCAACGGCTTCGGCGCAGCCGACGCCGTCGGAGGCAATGCCCATCCGTCGAAGGATTCCGTTTTCGTCGCCGACAATGCGACGGGCGCCTCGAAGCGCGCCTTTGCTTACGCGCGCGAATTCGTCGAATGTCTGCGCCGCGGAGCCGCGGGCGTCTGCGAATGGAACCTTCTGGTCGACGAAAACGGCGGACCTTATCACAACCGCGTTGCCGGTCACACGGGGTGCTTCGCGCCCTTCTACTGCAAATCTGACGGCACGCTGAAAAAAGATCCGATCCACGACGTCGTCAAGGCGATCTCCGTCGCTTTCCCGCAGGGGTCAACGCTTTATCCCGTCAATACCTATACGCGCGATCTGATCGGCGCCTCGTGCAGAACGCCCGACGGCAAGCTTCATCTCGCGCTTCTCAATCTGACGAACGAGCCGAAGTCGGTCTTCGTTCGTACCCACAACAAGGATGAAAAGAACGCCTTGACCGATATCGGCGGCAAGACGCTCGTCATCGCGGAGATCGAGGAGTAAAAATGTTCGTAGCAGATTCACATTGTGACAGTATTCAGAAGGTCGACGAGGGAAAATTCCACCTCGTCAACCCCTATAATTTCAGCAAAAAACATCAGCAGCTTCAGTTCGTCGCGCTCTTCTGCAGCTGGCCGGGCGATACGCCCGAGGATTCCTACCGCCGCGCCATGCGTTATTACGGGCATTTTATGACCGAAATGGCAACGCGAAAGGACGAGATCGGGCAGGTCGTCACCTACAAAGACGTTGAAAGAGTGTTCGGCGAGGGAAAGCACGCGGCACTCCTTACGATCGAGGGCGGCACGGGCATCAAGGGCAGCAAGAAAATTTTCAACGATTTTTACGCCGTCGGCGTGCGCGTCTTCGGGCTTGCGTGGCTCTCGAACGACCTTGCGAAGAGCAACCGTCTCAAAGAAGGCGAAGAGGACACGGGCTTGACGCCCCTCGGAAAGGAGATCATCGAAGAGGGCAACCGCCTCGGCATGATCTTCGACGTTTCACACCTGTCCGACCGTTCGTTCTGGGACACGGCGGAGCTGTCCGAAAAGCCGATCGTCGCGACGCACTCGAATTTTCGCTCGCTCTGCTCTCACAGCCGCAATCTGACGGACGAAATGGCAAAGGAGATCATCCGGCAGGACGGCATGATCGGACTCAATCTTTACGCAGGATTCGTCAGCGAAAAAAAGGAAGAGCAGACGGTCGAAAATTATTTCCGGCATCTTGAACACTGCCTCTCGCTCGGCGGGGAGGATCACGTCGGTTTCGGCGGCGACGTTGACGGCGTGAGCGGGGAGTACCCCGCGCCGCTTGACGAGACGGTTTCGATCCACGACCGGCTGATCGAATTCATGCTCTCGCACGGCTACGGCGAAGACCTCGTCCGGAAGGTTTCGGGAGAGAATTACCTCAATTTCCTGAAGAAATATTTGTGATCGCGTGAAGACCCCCCTCGTTCAGAAGGGAATGTTTTCCTGCGAAAAACTGTCGCCGAAGGCGACCGGAGGATTGTAGGGCGCGAAGCCGTTTGCTCACAATCCCTCCGTCACGCTGCGCGTGCCACCTCCCTTTGCACAAGGGAGGCAAACGGGCGATCAAATCGCCCCTACGGGGATAGATCCCGACCCCTAAAACACAGAAAAACCACCCGATCGGGTGGCTTTTCGCGTTTTAATGACATTCGAGCCAGTTTTTGCCGATGCCGGCGGCGACCGTCAGAGGCACTTTCAACTCGGCGGCGCCCTCCATTTCGCGGATGAGAATTTCCTTCGCCGCTTCGGCGTCCTTCTCCGCGCACTCGATGATGAGCTCGTCGTGTACCTGCAGAATGAGACGCGCGTCGAGCCCCGCCTCCTTGAGAGACGAATCGATCCTGATCATCGCAAGCTTGATGACGTCCGCGGCGGAGCCCTGGATCGGACTGTTCATCGCGACACGCTCGCCGGCGGCTCTGAGCATCTTCTGCGGGCTCGCAAGATCGGGGATATACCTGCGGCGCTTTGAAAGCGTCGTGACGTAGCCGTCCTCGTACGCTTTCGCGACCGTGTTTTTCAGATATTCGTCGATCTTCGGGAAAGCGCCCTTGTAGGCGGCGATGAAATCGCCCGCCTCGCGGCGCGAAATATTGAGATCCTGCGAGAGGGAATAGTCGCCCATGCCGTACATGATGCCGAAATTGATCGCTTTCGCGCGCTTGCGCATCTCGGGCGTCACCGCATCACGCGGAACGCCGAAGACCTTCGACGCCGTGTCGGCGTGGATGTCCTCGCCCGAAAGGAAAGCGCCGATCATATTCGGATCGCGCGCGATCGCGGCGAGAAGTCTGAGTTCGATCTGCGAATAATCCGCGTCGATCAGAACGCTGCCTTCTTTCGCGACGAAGAAGCTGCGCAGCTCCTTGCCGATCTCGGTGCGGATCGGGATGTTCTGCAGATTCGGCTCCGCGGACGAAAGACGTCCCGTCGCGGTGCCCGTCTGCTTGAAGCTCGTGTGGACGCGTCCCTTGTCGTCGGCAACTTTAAGAAGCCCTTCAACGTAGGTCGCGCGCAGTTTCGTCAACTTGCGGTAGTCGAGGATCAACCCGACGATCGGGTGGTAGGGAAGGAGCTTTTCGAGGATCTCCGCGCCCGTCGCGTAGCCGCTCTTCGTTTTTTTGAGGGCGGGAAGTCCGATCTCGTCGAAGAGGACCGCGCCGAGCTGCTTCGGGGACTGGATATTGAATTCGTGCCCCGCGTGCTGATAGATCTGACCGATCAGCTCGCCGATGCCCTCGTCGAGATGCCTGCCGTAGTTGTCGAGCGCCTGCCGGTCGATCAGAAATCCGCGCTTTTCCATGCCGAACAAAACGCGCGCGAGCGGCTTTTCGATGCCTTCGTAAAGAGACAGGACGCCGTCCTTCTCCATTTTTTCAAGAAGCGCGGGGACGAGCTCGCCGATCGCGATCGCCGCTCCGTTGACAGGGAGCGTTTTGCCGAGATAGGCAGTCGACAGGCGTTCGAGCGAGAAGGATTCGTCGCCCGCGTTGATCGTGTAGGCGCCGAGCATCACGTCGACGCCGAGTTTTTCAAAGATCGCGTCCGTGTCGGCATTTTCGATGAGATGCAGGAGGCGCTTGCAGTCGTGCGTGTGGAATTTTCCGCGGTGCTTTTCAAGAAGGGCTGCGACGTTTTGAAAGTCCGTGACGCGGGAAACGTAATTTTTCCCGCCGACGTAAACGAAGACGTCGCCGTTTTCCTCGCAGATCGAGAGATCCTCGTCCGACGCGAGTAAAGGAAGGTCTTTTTCGCCGATCTCTTCGATCGCGATCTCCTTCGGTTTTTTGCTTGACAGAAAACGTTCGCGCATTTTGGAGAGTTCAAGCTCGGTCAGAAGAGCGTCGAGTGCGTCGCAGTCGCACGCGCCGATTTTGACGTCGTCAAGCGAAAGACCGAGCGGCGCGTTCCGCTCGATGCGCGAGAGCCACTGCGAAAGGTAGGCGCTTTCCTTGCCGGACACCAGTTTTTCGAGCATTTTCGGAGAAAGTCCGAGATTTTCGGGGTGCGCGTAAACCTCGTCGAGCGAGCCCGCCGTCGAAATCATTTTGACGGCGGTCTTCTCGCCGACGCCGGGGACGCCGGGAATGTGGTCGGAGGAATCGCCCATCAGCGCTTTCAGATCGACGAACTGCTCGGGTGTGATCGTGTACTTCGCGAAAAATTCGTCCCTGCCCATATCGACGGTCTCTCCCGTGCTCGCGTACAAAACGTGCGTTTTGTCGGAAATGAGCTGGAGAGAATCGCGGTCGCCCGTCAGAAGATAGGTGAAAACGTCGCCGTCGTCTTCTGCGAGCTTCGAAAGCGTGCCGAGGACGTCGTCCGCTTCGTATCCTTCTTTTTCGATCACGGCGATGCCGAGCGCCGTCAGAATTTGCTTCGTGTAGGGAAACTGCATGAGAAGCTCGGGCGGGGTCGGGCGTCTGCCCGCTTTGTAAAGGTCGTATTTCTTGTGGCGGAAGGTCGGCGCGTGAACGTCGAACGCGACGGCGCAGTAGTCGGGATGCAGTTTTTCAAGCTGCGCCGACAATACGTTCAGAAAGCCGTAAACGGCGTTCGTGAAGATCCCGCTTTTCGTGGTCAGCGGGCGAATGCCGAAAAACTGACGGTTCAGAATGCTGTTTCCGTCGATAACGAGCAAAGTCTTCATAAAAAAATACCGGCCTTTCGGAAAATTTGAAAAAAATCTTGCTTTTTCGATCAAAATCCTGTATAATAGGGAAGAAAACGTATGAAAGGAGGATAGTATGCTTTTCAAAAAGAAGAAAAGCAGTCAGAAGCCAAGAGCGATCGCGTTCGTGGACTACGAAAACTGGTATATCACGCTGGACAAAAATTACAGTATGCGCCCCGATCTGCGCGCATGGCGGGATGAATTGCAGGCAGAATACGACGTTGCCGACATTCTGTTCTTCGGCGATTTTTCCAATCCCGCGCTGCGCTCCGAGATTTCGCGTATCCGCGAGATCTCGAGTCTGATCATCGAAACGCAGAACGCGTCAAGTTACGTGAAAAAGGATTTTACGGATTTCATCATCCTCGATCACATTTATCAGCGTGCGCTTGCGAGCGACAACGTCGACGTATTCGTTCTCTTTACGGGAGACGGACATTTCTCGTCGGCGGCAAGCTTTTTACGCAACAAATGCCACAAGGAAGTCGTCGTTTACGGTTCGGACGCCAACACGAGCACGATGCTCAAAAACTGCGCCAACAAATTCGTCGCCGTGCCGAGTGAAAAACAGATCAAACGGCACCGGCAGAAGCTGATCGTCTCTTACGTGCGCGATCTCCACCGTGAAAAGGAGAACGTGCGCGTCGTTTTCGGGCAGGCGGCGGACGCGATCTCGAAAAAATACGGGATCGACCACGATCTTGTCGTCGAAATGATCCGCGAACTCGTCGATCTGAAGATTCTGACCGTCCAGAAGCGCTATTTCAGCGGCGGGCGGTTCGTAAAATTGCTTGACGTTGACGAAAACGCCGCGATCGGACACGCGCTTCTCTGACTCATCGAACAACGGTACGCTCACGCGTGCCGTTTTTTTGCGTTTTCGGCGGGAGCAAGCCCCCGCCCTACGACGTCGGTGCGAACAAGGCGCTTACCCGCCGAAACGGGCCGTCGTGGACGGGTCGTCGAACGAGATTGCGCACATCCGTGCGCAACTCAACGCCGACCCCTACGGATGATCGCGTTGTATGCACATACTCCGTAGGGCGGGGGCTTGCTCCCGCCGTTTCTGATCGTCGTGGACGGGTCGTCGGGCACGCACGAACAACGCGGCTACTCGGGATCTTTTACGAAATCACAGCCCGATTTCCAAGCGGAGCAGCCGATCTTTTTCTTTCCCATAATGAGCGGCGCGCCGCATTTCGGACAGAAACCGTACCCGTAATCGGGCGGATTTCCGGATGCGGACGCCTTTTTCTGCCTTTCGGGAAAATCGAATTTCACTTTCCCGTCCTCGTCGAGCAAAAGAGCCGCGTCGAAGAACTTTCCGCTCTTTTTGGAGATGAATCCCGTCAGAATTTCCGTCTTTTTGCCCTCGAGAAGGGCGGAAACGGCGCTCATCGGGATCGCTTTGCCGCAGATGTAGGTGTTGATCGTGAACTTGCAGCCGTCCTTGTAGCCTTCGCAGCCGTAGAACCTGCCGCGCTGCGAAACGTTTTTGCCGCATTTCGGGCATTTGCCGACGGTGTCGCCGAAAAATCCGGTCGAGCCGTCCGCGTTTTCTTTATCGAGATCAAAAACGGCGACGATCTGGTCTTTGGCGAGCGAAACGCTGTCTTTTACGGTGAGATCGCCGTGAAAGACCTGCTTGAGCGCTTTGCCGAGCTCCGCCGTTTTGTATTTGTCCATGGAAATTTTCATCTGCTCAAGAGAGGTGATCAGAAATTCACCCGCGGGAAGGATCGTATAGACGTCCTTCTTGAGCTCGATGTAGCCGCTCTTCTTCGCGTTGTCGATGATGCCCGTGCGCGTCGCTTCCGTGCCGAGCTCAAGACCTTCGAAGATCGCGCGGTAGTCTTCGGCGTCGGAAATCTCGGGATTTTCGGCGTCCGGATCCTCTTTCTGCTCCTTCGCGGCGGCTTTTTCCTGCCGGAAGGGGTTTTTCAGGTAATTGTTGAGCGTTTCGATCGTGTAATGCTTCGGCGGGGACGTCTCCTTCTCGACGGGCTTGAAGTCGACCTCGACCGCCTCTCCCTTTTCGAGCGGCGGGAGCATCTTGTCCTTGAGGGTCGAATCGTCGTATTTCGTCCAGCCGGGCTCCAGAACGACCGTGCCCTTGAGTTCGAATTCCTCCGGTTCAAACGGCGCGTCCGGCGTGATCTTCAGTCCGATCTTCGTTCTCGAAACGACGCAGTCCTCGGAGCAGAAGACGGCGACGAAGCGGCGCATGACGGCGCCGTAAACGGTCTGCTGATCCTTCGTAAGATCCTCTTTTTTCGGGATCTTGTAGGTCGGAGTCAGTGCGGAGTGCGATTCGATCTTCGAATCGTCGAAGATATATTTGCTGTCCTTGAAGCGAACGGGATAGCCGATTTTGGCAACCCCCGCGACGATCTGACGGAATTTGTCCTTTTCTGCGCTCGCAAGATATTCCGAGTTCGTTCTCGGATAGGTGAGAAAGCCTTTTTCGTACAGATCCTGTACGACGGCGAGCGATTTTTCCATCGGCATCTTGTATTTTTTGCCGAGATAATTCTGCAGCTTCGTCAGAGAATAGAGTTTTCCCGCGAAAAGCGTCTCTTTTTTGCGGGAAACGGACGTGACGACGGCACCCGCCTTGTTGTAGGCGCCGGAGAGCGCCTCCGCCTTTTCCTTCTCGTTTTCTTCGAATTTTTTGGCGGACGCGAGTTCGAGAACGATGCCCTTCGTCTCTTTTTTGCTCACGGGGAGAAGATATTTGCCCGGAACGAAATTGCGGATCGCCATATCGCGGTCGTAGATCGCCTTGACGATCGGGACGATCACGCGTCCGACCCTGAGAAGCGTGCCGGTCTTGAGGGTCGCGAAACGCGTCAGATTGACGCCGTAAAGCCAGTCGATATAGGTGCGCGCAAAGCCTTCGGACGCGAGACTATCGTATTCCTTGTCCTCTTTGAGATCGGAAAGCGACGAGCGGATCGTCTCGGCGGTCTGGTCGGGCAGCCAAAGGCGGTAGACGGGCTTTTTCGACGTCTCTTCGTTGCCGCGCACGGCGTTCTCGATGCAGAGCCGGACGATGATCTCGCCCTCGCGATCGGCGTCTCCCGCGTTCACGATGCCCTCGATATCGGGGCGTCCGATCAGTTTTTTCAGCGTTTCGAACTGTTTTTTGACGCCGGAATCGACCTTCCCGTCACTTTCGCGCCGGAGCTCGAAATCAAAGGCGTCGGGAAGGCAGGGAAGCGTTTCGATGTGCCAGCGGGTCTTGGGATCTTCTCCCGTGTAATGCTCGATATCGCACAGCGAAAAAAGGTGACCGAACGCCCACGACACGACGTACTTTTCACCCTGCATATATCCCGTCTCTTTTTTCATATTGCCGATGGCATCGGCAATATTGCGGGCAAGACTCGGTTTTTCGGCGATGATGAGGAGCATAACGATTCCTTCCGCTTTTTATAACAAAATCGTCAAAGGAGGGGACCCTCCTTTGACGAACGGGTTTGACTTCCGATCAGACGATCGTGCCGTAAACGAGGCCGAACGCGCCGGCTGCGTTGCACTCGTCGGTGTCGATATGCATGGCAAGCGCGTAAGAGGGAGAAACACGCACGACGGTGTCGCCGAAGACGACGGAACGGCCAGCGGTCTCGACCTTGACGGAAACGATCTGACCGTTCTCGACGCCGAAGTTTTCAGCGTCTTCTGGGGTCATGTGGATGTGGCGCTTCGCGATGATGACGCCCTCGGGGATGTCAAGCTCGCCTGCGGGACCGACGAGTTTAAGACCGGGCGTGCCGGCAACGTCGCCGGATTCGCGGACGGGAACGGCTTTGAGACCGAGCGTACGCGCGTCGGTAAAGGAAAGCTCGACCTGGTTGGCTTTGCGTGCGGGTCCGAGGACGGAAACCATCAGCTCGGACTTCGGTCCGACGAGCTTGACCTTTTCTTCGCAGGCGAACTGGCCGGGCTGGGAAAGATCTTTCTTGTTGGTGAGTTTGTGGCCTTCGCCGAAGAGGATCTCGATCGCTTCTTCGGTCAGGTGAATGTGGCGCGCCGACGTTTCGACGACAAATTTGAGTTCAGACATAAGTACCTCCGTATAAAACGCACAGGGACGTGCAAAATATTTTACAAGATATTGTAACACAAAAAAGCGCGCTTGTAAACAGATATTTGAAAAATCGTTGAAATTCGCGCAAATTTTCGGCATACGGAGGAAATTTCGGGATGGGAAATTCGGAAAAATCGGAAAACGCGGGGTCGGAGGGTCAGATCCGCGAGTTCGGCAGCGTGAAGGCGGGCGGGATCTGCTGCCTCTCGGTCATCGGGCAGATCGAGGGGCACTACCTCCTGCCCGACACGCAGAAGGCGACGAAATACGAGCATCTTCTGCCGCTGCTCGCATCCCTTGAGCAGGATCCGGCGGTCGACGGGCTGCTCGTTCTGCTCAATACGGTCGGCGGGGACGTCGAGGCGGGGCTCGCGATCGCCGAACTGCTCGCCTCGATGAAGAAGCCGACCGCCTCACTCGTTCTCGGCGGCGGGCATTCGATCGGCGTGCCGCTCGCCGTTTCGTGCAAAAGGTCGTTCATCGTGCCGTCGGCGACGATGACGGTGCATCCCGTGCGCGTGACCGGCACGGTCGTCGGCGCGCCCCAGACCTACGATTATTTCCGCAAAATGCAGGATCGGATCACAAAGTTCGTTGCGGATCACTCGAAGATCAGCGTTGAGCGCTTCGAGGAGCTGCTGTTCGAGACCGACGAGATGGCGACGGACGTCGGAACGGTGCTTGACGGCAAGCGCGCCGTCGAAGAGGGGCTGATCGGCGCCGTCGGCGGTCTTTCGGACG
Organism: Eubacteriales bacterium; assembly: GCA_045616925.1. Lineage (GTDB taxonomy): Bacteria > Bacillota > Clostridia > Oscillospirales > CAG-272 > JAZLHQ01. The sequence goes on from JAZLHQ010000212.1 coordinate 12,410, forward strand.
CGCTTGCGGCGCTCCGGACGATGAAAAACGCCGAAAAACGCACGGCTCTTTCAAAACGCGCGCGGACCGTCACACAGAATTCACTTGACAAAGGGAAGAGTGTATGATATAATATCATATCATTATAAGGAGTTTTCTCTGCTTCCGAGAGGTTTTGATATGAAGCATACGATTAAGAACGTCATTGCGCTCGTGTTGCTCCTGACAGTCGCTATGGGGATGCTGTCCTGCGCAAAGATCAAAAAATGGGCGCTCGGCGCGGACACGACG
>JAZLHQ010000213.1:0-11646 GCA_045616925.1 Eubacteriales bacterium
GCTGAAGATTGTCGCAGCCCAATTTGATACCCTCCGATTTTGTCGTTTATGTACGTTCACCGAATTTCTTGACGATCGTGAGAACCGTGCCTTTTCCGGGGACGGAACGGACTTTTAGGGAATCCGATAAACTTTTCATAATGGGAAATCCCATGCCGCCGCGCTCGCCGGACGGATCCGTCGTATAGAGCGGCTGCATACACTTTTCAACGTCTTCGATCCCGCATCCGGCGTCTCGGATCCTTACGCGGACGCTGCGATCCTCGTAGTATTTCACGTTGATCCGGACGTCGCCGGAAGAATTCCTGTAAGCGTGAACGATACTGTTCGTAACGGCTTCCGATACGACGATCCGGAGATCCGACAACTCTTCAAGCGTCGGATCGAGCTGTGCGGCGAACGAGCAGACGACCTGCCGCGCGAAGCATTCGTTTTCCGATTTTGCGGAAAAGGTGATTTCCATTTCATTGAGAGCCTTGTTTTTCATATTTTCTGTACCTCCATGTTTTTTTCGGTCGGGATCAGCTTGTCCGCTCCCGCTAAAAGCAGGATCTTTTCGATCTGCGGAGTCGGGTTGAGAAGCTTGAAATGCCCGCCGAGGCGCACGATCTGCGTATACCTGCCGAGGATGAGTCCAAGCCCCGAGGAATCCATAAACGTGACGGATGACAGTTCCATCATCGCGTTTTTCGGTTTATAGTAAAAAATAGCCCTGTCGATTTCGTCCCTGATGTAACGGGACGTGTGGTGATCGATGTCGCCTTCGATCACGGCGATCAGCGTGTCGTTTTTCATAACGCATTTTACGCCTGCAATATCCATTTTGGTGTCCCTCCGTTTCTTTTCTTTTAGAATACTCCCGCACATACGCAAAAAATGTCACAATAGGTCAACGTCGAAAAATTATTATAAAATCTTGCGTTTGTTATTGACAATCAGATGATCGCGTGATAAAATAGAAATATAAAATAACGGGAGGTCATTATGAGATTTCAACTTGATACGAAACTGATTCCGGGCACAATCCTCGAAAGAGCGGAATACGCATCGACCGGACTTGAATTTCTGAATAAAATTTTCTATATATCAGACGGCGTGATGCGCTCTCAGATCCGCGATATTTCCGGCGTTGACGGCTCGACTCTGCAGAACTGGATCAAACGCGGCTGGGTCGGAAACCCGCAGAATAAACGCTATACGAAAGACCAGCTTGCCCGGATTCTGATCGTCAATATGATGCGCGGGCAGCTGCTGCTCGAACGCATTGATTATCTTCTTCACTATATCAACGGCAAACTTGACGACAAGTCCGATGATATTATCAGCGAGTCCGTGCTTTACGATTACGTATGCCGGATCATTGATACGTTTACGGAGCGCGGCGCGTTTTCGCTTGCTGAACTGAAAACGGTGATCGGGGATGCGGTTGCTGACTACGTTGAGCCGGTAGAAGGTGCGAAGACCCGTCTTTCCAAAGCGTTGACCGTCATTCTGACCGCCTATTTTGCGTCCGGCGTTTCCTCGCTTTCGAATGCGCTTTACGAAGAAATTGAAAGGGAGAGTAAATGAATATGGCACCCGGTATGTGGGGCGGAATGAGCGATGAAATGAAAGAAAAGCTCATGCAGCCGAAACCGAAAAATCTGAAAGAAGTCCCCGGATACGTTTTGCGCGTCTGCAAGGATACGTCATACCGTCTTTTTTATATTTTCAAACTCGTCTGGGAAGCAAGACCGTTTCTCTTGTTTCTGATGCTCTTTATGACGCTGTTCGACGGCATTATGCCGCTCGTCGGAACGCTCATCACTTCCAATCTGCTTGCAAAAGTCGTTCTGTCCTTTACGGATAATGAAGTCGATCTGATCTTTCCGCTCGCTTTGCAGTTCGGATATCTGTTCCTCAATACGCTCGTCAGCAGCATCAATAGCATCATTATGAAGATCTCCCGCGAGGTTGTCACGAATCACGTCAAGATCAAGATCATGAATAAAGCGCGTGATATCGACCTTGCGTCCTTCGATATGCCCGATTTCTACGAACGCCTTGAAAACGCGAACAGAGAAGCGGGCTCAAGACCGGTCAGTATCCTTGAATCGACCTTCACGATGCTCAGTAAGATCATCAGTATGATCTCCTATGTCGTCGTTCTCGCCGCGGTACTCGGTAAAATCGGAACGGCATCCTATATCTTCTTCGTCGTGTTCGTCGTTATTTCTATCGTATCTTCCGCCGTATCCTTCCATTTCCGCAAAAAGAACTTCACTTATATGCGCAATCGCTCCAAAGACCGCAGACAACTCAATTATTACAGCAATCTGATGGTCAATAAGGACGTCGTGAAAGAGATCCGCCTTTTCGGACTTTCGGATCTTTTCATCGGACGCTATAACGAAACCTTCAAGAAGTATTTCCGCGGCATCAAGGATCTGATCATGAAAGAGGGAATCTGGCATATCGTTTTGTCCCTCTGCTCGGCGGCACTCAACGCAACGCTTTTCTATCTGATCGCGACGAACGTAAGACAGATCGGCGATTACAACACCTACACGCACGCCTTGAACTCGATCTCATCCTGCGTCACCTCCGTCATAACGACGGTCGCGTCCGTTTACGAGGGCTCGCTCTTCATCGATAACCTCATCCTGTTTATGGACGAGAAGAAAACGATCGTCCCGACGACCGAGAAACCGCTTCTGCCCGCGCGTCACTGCGGACATACGATCGAACTCAAAGACGTTTCGTTTGCATATCCCGGCACGAACAGAATGGTTCTCAAGCACATCAATCTGACGCTGAACGCGGGCGACACCGCCGTTCTCGTCGGACTCAACGGCGCCGGAAAGACGACGCTGATCAAACTGATCACCCGCCTTTACGACCCGACCGAGGGCGTGATCCTGCTTGACGGCAAGGATATCCGTCAGTACGACGTCGAAGAACTTTATAAGATCTACGGCATCATTTTCCAGGATTTCGGGAAATACGCCGTCAACGTCACCGAGAATATTTCTTTCGGTGAGATCGACAAACAGGTCGATATGGAAAATATCGAGTACGCAGCGCACCAGTCGAGCGCCGATCAATTTATCAAGGATCTGCCGAATGGCTACGATACGCCGCTTATGCGTATTTTCGAGACGAACGGTATCGAATTGTCGATCGGACAATGGCAGAAGCTTTGCATCGCCCGCGCGTTCTATTCCGATTCCGATATTCTGATCCTTGACGAGCCGACGGCGTCCCTTGACCCGATGGCTGAGCAGGAGATCTTCAATCAGTTCGATCTTTTGAGAAAAGACAAGACGACGATCTTCGTTTCACACCGCCTGTCGAGCGCGACGACCGCCAACAAGATCATCGTTCTCAAGTACGGAGAGACCGTCGAAATGGGCGATCACCCCGAACTGATGGCGAAGCACGGCGAATATTACGAGCTGTTCTCCGTACAGGCGAAACGCTACATTTCGTCCGAAAACGAAACGGTACGCGAAGAGAACTATCCCGTCGGAAAGCATCACGGCAGGCACGAGCCGATCGACACCGCCTCGCTTGCAAAAGATTGACCGTTTGGCAGATATTTTGCTAATCCTATTGACTTTTTTTGCAATCGTGCTATAATACAAAAAACGAAGAGTAAGTGCCGATGCGTGAAGTGTCAGCCGGACGGGGAGTTGCCGGTTGAACGAAAAGCAAAGCTTGCGGTGTCGGTGCTGCATCCCGCTTCAAAAAGCGCAAGAGCCATGCCTCCTTTGCTTTCTGATTTCGGGGTAAAGGAGGTATTTTTATGTCACAGTCCAAAAACTCACTGCATTTGAGAAGACTCGTCTTCTGCGCCCTGATGTGCGCCTTTTCGATCGTACTCGGTAAATTTCTCGTCATCAATATCGGTACACAGTACCGTCTGAGCTTTGAAAATCTGCCGATCATTTTGTCGGGTTTTTATCTCGGTCCGATCCCGGGCATCGCCGTCGGCGTGTGCGCCGATCTGCTCGGATCGCTTCTGCGGGGCTTCGATATCAACCTTCTGATCACGCTCGGAGCGCTCCTCATCGGTCTCGTCAGCGGAATCGTCGGTCTTTTCTCAAAATCCAAAACGTTTTTGATGATCACGCTCGCGGAGATCGCGGCGCACGTCGTCGGATCACTGCTTGCCAAAACCGTCGCACTCTTTATGGCATATACCGCAAAGAGCGGTCTGACGGTCGCCGGATTCAAAGAGATCTTCACGGAAGACGGATTTCAGAAGTTTTTGACCCTGTTCGGCGGAAGATGTCTGAATTACCTCATCGTCATACCGCTTGAACTGATCGTTCTGTTTATCCTCACGAAAAATAAGTATATCAGCAGCAGATTGAAGGGATTATCATGAATTACGAAGAGTCGCTATCTTATATCCATCAAACGTTCTGGCAGGGCAGCCGTCCGGGCCTTGAACGTATCATGGAACTTCTCAAACTGATCGGAAACCCCGAGAAGGAACTGAAATTCGTCCATATCGCGGGCACGAACGGCAAGGGAAGCACCTCCGCGATGATCGAATCCGTTCTGCGTCACGCAGGCTATAAGACGGGTCTTTTTACGTCTCCGTTCATCGAATTCTTCAACGAGCGTATGTGCGTTGACGGAAAGCCGATCTCAAATGATACGCTCGCAGAGATCACTTCCGAAATCGCGCCGCTCGCCGGCAGTATGAAAGACCGCCCGACGGAATTCGAACTCATTACGGCTATCGGATTTGAGTATTTCAGACGTGAGAAGGTCGATATCGTCGTGTGCGAAGTCGGAATGGGCGGACGCCTCGATTCAACGAACGTGATCGAATCTCCCGAAGTCTCGGTCATTACGGGTATTGCGCTCGACCATACGGCGTTCCTCGGCGACACGATCGCGAAGATCGCCGCGGAAAAAGCCGGCATCATAAAGAAAAAGCGCCCCGTCGTTTTCGGCGGCGACGATCCCGACGCACTCGAAGTGATCTCCCAAAAAGCAAAGGAAATGCACTCCCCGTTCAAGAGAAGCATTTCCGTGAAGCTTAAAAACGCGTCCGTCAACGGCCTCGAAATGTACGCAAGACCTTACGGCAATCTGAAGATCCGCCTTGCCGGTCTTTATCAGTTGAAGAACGTCGGCACGGCACTCCGGGCGATCGAAATTTTGTCAAAGAACGGTTGGAACGTTCCCAAAGAAGCGGTAACTGCGGGCCTTGCGGACACCGTCTGGAAGGGAAGATTCGAGAAACTGAAATCTGATCCCGATTTCTATTTTGACGGCGGACACAATATCGAGGGCGTCACGGTAGCCGCCGAAACGGCGTCAAGGTATTTCGGCAAGGTCTATCTGATTTTCGGCGTTATGGCGGACAAGCGGTACGAGGATATGGTTTCGATCATCGCCCCGTCTGTTGAAAAAGTATTCTGCATAACGCCCGATAATCCGCGCGCGCTGAAATCTTCCGATCTTGCGAAAGTGTTTGAGAAAAACGGCGTGCCTGCGGCGTATTTCGATACGGTCAAGGACGCGATCCGGGCGGCGGTCGATTCCGCCGAAGGATCGGAGTATCCCGTTCTCTCGCTCGGATCTCTTTATTCCTATAAAGAGGTCAAGGATTCTCTCAACGCCCTTTGAACGAGCAATTTGCGATTTAGTTACATCCACGATTAAAAATATTTACATTTGTTTGTTATACTGTTAAGAGTACGTACGGTATATAAGAGGAAATATGGCATCGGCAACGAAGTTTAAGGAAAGGATAAATAAGCTCGGCAGCAAAATCAAGCGTGTCTTTACCGCAAAGGATAAGGACGGAACGCCCGTGTTTCTTGATTCTGTCGCGTTTTATATCGTTCTGGCATTCGCACTTGAGTTTTTAACTGAAGTGCTTTGCCGTCGTTCTTTCGTTTCTGCACTGCGTTTTCTCGTCTTCTCGCCGTACGCGTTTTTCGTGTGTACGCTTCTGATCTTTTTCCTGTTGTCCCTCTCGATGCTTGCTCCGTTCAGGGTGGGGCTTCTCACGTTTCTGACGCTCCTTTGTACGGGGTTTGCGGTTGCGGACTGTATCATGATGGGCTACCGCGTGACGCCGCTCAACGTAAACGATCTTTTACTGTTTCCGAGCATCGTGCGGATCTTCTCGGTCTATTTCAACGTTTGGCAGATCATCGGAATATGTCTTTTGCTGGCGGCCGCCGTCGCGCTCGTCGTCTTCATCTTCATCAAATCTCCGAAATACAAGGTCAAATGGGTGAAAGCTGTCTGTATGATCCTGATCGCCGCCGTTCTGATCCCCGCGTTGATCGCGCTCGGCGTCTCGACGACGCTTTTGTCCCGTAAATTTCCGAACCTTTCGGACGCTTACGACGATTACGGCTTCCCGTACTGCTTCATCCTCTCGGCCGTTGACCGCGGCGTTGAAAGACCCGGAGACTACTCCGAAGAAAAGATCAATTCCATATTGTCCGAGATCGGAAAGATCAAGGAAAATAACGCAGATGAGCGCCCGAACGTGATTTTCGTGCAACTCGAATCGTTTTTCAACGTCAACGAATTCAACAATCTTTCGTTCTCCGATAACCCTATCGAGCATTACGAACAGTTGAAAAACAAATATCCGCACGGCAAACTGCTCGTTCCTTCGATCGGCGCGGGAACGGTCAATACGGAATTCGAGATCCTTTCCGGTATGAATCTGTCCTACTTCGGAGCAGGGGAATATCCGTATAAGACCGTACTGAAAAAATACACCTGCGAAACGATGGCTTATAACCTGCGCGAACTCGGCTACAAAACGCACGCGATCCATAACTACGAAGGCTCGTTCTACGGGCGAAACGAGGTATATTCCAAACTCGGATTCGAATCCTTCACTCCGATGGAATATATGGAAAAACTTGAATATAACGCGAGCGGAAACTGGATCAGGGATACCGTTCTGACGGACGAGATCCTTTCGTCCCTGCGATCCACTTCCGGAAGTGATTTCGTGTTCGCGATCTCCGTGCAGGCGCACGGAAAATATCCGCCGAGCAGTCTTTCCGAAGATTACGATCCGAAGATCGAAGTGTCGATCGTCGATGAAGCAAAAGAGTCTTCGCTTGCGCCGCTCGAAGCCATCGATTATTACATCAATCAGATCGATGAAGTCGACGATTTCGTCTATGAACTGACGAACGCGGTCCTTTCGCTCGACGAAAAAACGGTTCTCGTCTTTTACGGCGACCATCTGCCGAGCCTTTCCATAATGAATTCCGACCTTGACGGCTCCGATATCTTCGAAACCGAGTATATGATCGTTCGCAACTATCAAGACGATTCGGACGTCGATTTCGGAGACCTGCACGCATATCAGCTTTCGTCGCGCGTGATGTCTCTGATTGGCTTCAATCACGGAATTCTGACGAAACTGCATCAGAATTTCTCGGAAAACGACGATTATCTCGATTGGCTCAACGAACTCGAATACGATATGCTCGGCGATCGCGGCAAACGCTTCGTCTACGGCGGAGATTTTGAACATTACCCGATCGTTTCGGAAATGAGAATGGGAACGAACGAGATCACGATCAGCGGATGCGAACTGATCGATAACGTTCTCCACGTTTACGGTACGCATTTCACGACCTTCAGTATGATCCGTCTTGACGATCAGCTGATGCACGAGACAGAATTCGTTTCATCCACCGAACTGACGGTGCCGTTCGACGGCAAAAAAGAAGTCGATAACGTCTTCGTTGCGCAGGTGGGCTCCGACAAGATCGTTCTCTCCGTCAGTGACCTATGGGAATACAACGCACAAAATAAGGATTGACTATGAAAAACAAACTGCTGCTCCTCATATTAACCGTACTTGCATTCGCGCTTCTTGTGTGCTCCTGTGATCTTCTTGAGCCGAAGAAGCCGGAAGATACGCATTTCAACGATACCAGTACGTGCGATCCGATGTCGACTTCTGTCCCTGTCGGTACGTCCGAAGTGACGACGGGAACCGAAATCACGACTGGACCGATCGTTCCGAAGGATATACCCGTTGCGCAAGATATTCCTTCCATTTCGCTCAATCAGTGCTTTGCCGTCGTTTACGACGAGGATACGGCGTCGATCATCTTCAAAAACTACGGTCTTGACACGCGCATTTACCCCGCGAGCACGACCAAATTACTGACGGCGCTTTACGCTTTGCACGTCTGCGAGCCGTCCTATCTGATCAAGGTGGAAACCGAACTCGATCAGGTCGCGTCCGATGCGTCCGTCGCCGGAATCGCGAAAGGGCAGATCTACACGCTCGATCAGCTGATCGGAATGATGCTGATCCCGTCGGGCAACGACGCCGCCTATACGATCGCCAAGGGCGTCGGACTCAAACTCTGCGACGAAGGCTGCACGATCGGCGAAGCACTGCTCGCGTTTATGAACGGCCTCAACGAATATGCCAAAGAAGTCATCGGTACGACGAACACGAATTTCATCACGCCCGACGGCTACCACGACGTCAACCATAAGACGACGCTGATGGATATGCTCCGCGTTTCGATCGCCGCCGAGCAGAACGAGATCATTATGAAATACGTCGGTCTGCGCAACTGCACGTTCAACGGCATTACCGGAAACAAGATCGAAGTCAAGAACACGAACAAGATGCTCGGCTCGGATTACAAATACTATAATAAGTATATTACGGGTCTTAAAACCGGCAGCACCTCGATCGCCGGCAAGTGCGTATGCGTTTCCTACGACGACGGCGTGCGTCATTACATCATCCTCGTTTACGGCGCTATGACCGAGCAGAACCGTGACGCAAACGTTTCAAAGATCATCGATTATTTCTGCAAGTCCGCGGCGTGATCGTATTTTTTATGCAATACGATATTTATTAAAGAACTGTTTGAAGCTGCGTTTGCTCCAAAACTTGAAGCGATGGATCATGTGATGATTGACACGCCTTCTGAAAGCGGCAGATTCCGATTTGCCGCACCAAAATAAAACGCTGAAAAGATTGTTTCTTTTCAGCGTTTTTTGTATTTGTTATGCTTATTTATGCAAGGGAATTCTTTGCGCTTGCGAGTGCTTCGTCGATCTTCGAGAGATCCTTGCCGCCGGCAGTCGCGCTGTCGGGACGTCCGCCGCCACCGCCCTGGCAGACGGTAGCCGCGATCTTGACGAGTTTTCCTGCATTTGCACCGTTTCTGACGGCGTCAGCGCCGCAGGTACAGATGAAATTGAGTTTTCCGTCGTTGACGAGAGCGATCAGCGTCACGGAATCGGGATTCTGAACCTTGACGTTGTCGCAGACCGTTCTGACGGCGTCCATACGCACGCCTTCGACCTTCGCGCTCGTTACGCTGAACTTGCCGACCGTCTCCGCTTTGTCGAAGATACGCTCGAGCTTGGAAGCGGCGATCTGCGCTTCAAGAGACTGCGCCTCGGCTTTGGCTTCCTTGAGTTCTGCCTGCAGCTGAGCCGCTTTCTTTGCAAGATCAAGCGGGTTTGCAGCCTTCATTTCTTTGGCTGCGTCAATGATCAGAGCGTCTTTTTCGTTGATCAGATTGAGAAGATTCCAACCGGTGACGACTTCGATACGGCGAACGCCGGAAGCAACGGACGATTCGCTGACGATCTTCAGAAGACCAATCTTCGCGGTGTTGTCGATATGCGTACCGCCGCAGAATTCGGTCGACCATTCGCCCATTTTAACGACGCGGACGATCTTGCCGTACTTTTCTCCGAACAGCGCCATAGCGCCCATTTTCTTTGCGGATTCGATGTCAGTCTCAACCGTTTCGACGGGAGTTCCGGACAGGATGGATTCGTTGACGATCTCTTCGACTTCCTTGAGTTCATCGGGCGTGACTGCAGCGAAATGCGTGAAATCGAAACGTCCGCGCTCGGGATCCACGTAGGAGCCCGCCTGTTCGACGTGCGTGCCGAGAACTTTGCGCAGCGCGCCCTGCAGGAGGTGAAGGGAAGAATGGTTGCGGCGGATGCTTTCGCGGCGCTGAACGTCGATTTCGGCGTTCACGGTGTCTCCGACTTTCAGAGATCCGTTGCCGAGTGTGCAGATATGCAGATAAACGCCGTCCGTCTTCTTCGTATCGGTAACGCGCAGACTTGCGTTTTCGGAGGAAATGGAACCGGTATCGCCGACCTGACCGCCGCCCTCTCCGTAGAAGGGAGTCTTGTCAAGGACGACCGTGCAGTCGCCTTCGGTGATCTCACCCGTCGTACGCGCGCCGTCCTCGTCTTCGATGATGATGGCAAGCACTTTGGCTTCGGAGGAATTTGCGGTATAACCGACGAACTCGGTCTTGTCAAGATTTTCAAGCAGACTCTTCGATTCCTTCGACCAGCCGCCGATGTTTCCGCGTGCGGCTCTTGCGCGGGTGCGCTGTTCCTGCATCAGTTCGGTGAAACGGCTGTCGTCGATCGAAAATCCTTTTTCTTCAGCGATCTCGCGGGTCAGATCGAGCGGGAAGCCGTAAGTATCGTAAAGCTTGAAAGCGTCGTCGCCGGACAGAAGCTTGTCTTTGCTGGAGTCGAGCATTTCGTTTAAGATCGAAAGACCCGCGTCGATCGTCGCGTCGAAACGCTCTTCCTCGACGGAGAGGATCTTCTTGATGTAGTCGGCTTTTTCACCAAGTTCGGGATAAGCGCCGACGTTTTCACCGATCGCAACGCCGCAGACGTCGACGAGGAACGGATGATCGATGCCGAGCAGCTTGCCGTGACGGCAGGCGCGGCGGATGATGCGGCGCAGAACGTATCCGCGACCCTCGTTCGAGGGAATGACGCCGTCGCAGATCATGAACATCGCGCTCTTGACGTGGTCAGTGATGACGCGGATGGAAATATCGTTGTTCTTGTCTTTTCCGTAAGTTTTGCCGGCGATCGTGCAGACGCGGTCGAGAATCTTGCGGATCGTGTCGACCTCGAACATATTGTCAACGCCGTGAATGACGCACGCCAAACGCTCAAGACCCATACCGGTATCGATATTTTTCTGCTTGAGCTCGGTGTAGTTGCCCTTGCCGTCGTTGTTGAACTGCGAGAAGACGTTGTTCCAGATCTCCATATATCTGTCGCAGTCGCAGCCGGGCTTGCAGTCGGGCTTGCCGCAGCCGTATTGGGGACCGCGGTCAAAATAGATCTCGGAGCAGGGGCCGCAGGGACCGGAGCCGTGCTCCCAGAAGTTGTCCTCTTTGCCAAGGCGTACGATGTGTGCTTCGGGGACGCCGATCCGGTCGCGCCAGATGGCATACGCTTCGTCGTCGTTTTCATAAACGGACGGCCAGAGCAGATCTTCGGGGATCTCCATGACCTTCGTCAGAAATTCCCATGCCCACGGGATCGCCTCGTATTTGAAGTAATCGCCGAAAGAGAAGTTGCCGAGCATTTCAAAGAACGTGCCGTGGCGCGCGGTGTGACCGACGCGCTCAAGGTCGGGGGTACGGATGCACTTCTGGCAGGTCGTCACCCGGTGACGCGGCGGTTCTTCTTCGCCGGTAAAGAACTCCTTCACCGGAGCCATACCGGAGTTGATGAGCAGAAGAGATTTATCGTTGTTCGGGATCAGGGGATAGGACGGCAGACGCAGATGTCCTTTCGATTCGAAGAACGAAAGGTACTTTTCGCGGATGACGTTGAGGGAAGTCCATT
>JAZLHQ010000214.1:0-6522 GCA_045616925.1 Eubacteriales bacterium
CCTTGACGAAGACGGTGCTCCCGTCTTTTCGCTCGCCGACCGCAGGACGAGCGTTGACGCGCTCATTCCGTTCGTGACGCTTGAAAAACGCGCGAAAAAGGACGAAAAAGCGTACGCGGCGCTTTGGGCGCTCGCCGAGAAGATCACGCGTGAAAAAGCGGTCTTCGGTGCCTACCCGCATATCGGAGAAGCGCCCGATCCCGCCGCTGGCGCCGCGTTTTTGAACGCGTGCGCGATCTTCGCGGATTTCAAAACCGCCCTCGATCCCAAGATCCGGGTGCTCCTGCCTGCTTTGAAGATCGCTCTTTATCAGGCAAACGATTCGCTCGCGGGCGGAATGCTCCCGCCGATCGCCGAAAACGCGTTTTCGAGAGCGGGACTCCTTCCCGAAGACACGCGCTTCTTCGGCTCTTCGGAGGCGAGCGCCGATTATATCGACGGCGCCTCGTGGCTCCTTCGGTGTCTTGAGAAAAACGATCTCCATCTCCCGCGCGACAGCGGCAGAACGGCAAGTCTTCTTCGCGAAGCGGTCGGACGCTTCCGCGAAAATTTTCTGAAAGACGGGGAGCCTACGCTTCTTAGCTGCGCGCGTGAAAATTACGTCAGACGCCCTCCCGAGATCTTCGGCGTCTGCGATCTCTGCTCCAAAGAGAAAAGAGAGAAGAAGCGCGAGCGTCTGATCCGCGCCCGCGGAGGCTGCTATCTTTGCCCCGAATGCTTATCGCTCTTCCAAAACGAAAAACGCAGATCCCCGGACGGACCCTTTTTCGGCGCTTACGCTCTTGCGAGGATCGCAAGATCCGAGATCCTTCGAAAGGAAATCGGCGACGAATATCTTTCGGAACGTTTATCGTGTTTTCTGAAAGCGAGCGCGGAGACGCGCGTGCGCGTCGGCGCCGAGGACGCGTACTTATATGAGTCCGCCGTCCTTTTCGACGTAAAAAGCGCCGAACTCCGTCTTTCCGAAAATTTCGCGAAGACGACCGACCCTTTGGGGACGCATCCCGTTTTGTGTGTCGGCAAAAAGGGAACGGGCGAAATATGCGATGCCCGCGCGACGTTTTCCGTCGCCGCCGCGAAGCTCTTCCAAAAATAGGAGTCTTGCCGCGTCGCATTTTCACCCATTCTCCGTATGAATCGGCGCGAACGACGCCCCGCCCTATGGCGTCGGTGCGAACAATACGGTCGCCCGTCGAGCGGGACGATTTTCGAAAAAACAGGCGCCCGCGCGGAAGGCCCCCTTGTGCAAAGGGGGCTCCGCGAAGCGGTGGGGGATTGTCTGCCCACCTGCCAACAATCCCTCCGTTACGCTGTGCGTGCCGGTTTTCCGCAGGAAAACGTTCCCCTCTGCACAGGAAAGGCAAACGGCGTCGGTGCGAACAATACGGTCGCCCGTCGAGCGGGACGATTTCTTCGTATGAATCGGCGCCCCGCGCCGACAAACAAAAAATGCAGAGAAAATCTCTGCATTTTTTATTTTTCCTGCAAAAGAGAGCGGATCACGCCGCTTGGATCTTCAAGCAGATAAATGGATTCTGAATCGTCGATACGCACGTATAAATGCACGCATTCCTCGTCGGACGAGAGGCAAAGAACGTGCTCGCCGTCGTTTCCCGTGATCTTCAGAACAAGGGGATCGTCCATGCCGAAGATTGCGAATCGCTCCGATCCGAAATCCACACGATCCAAAAGACGAAGCGTTTTGAGGCACCCGAAATCGGCAATTTCGGCGCCCTCGACCGCTTTTACGTCCGAAAAATCGGGCAGAACGTCTTCTTTGAGAAGATCCTCGAGAGACAAATCGAAGAGATTTACCCAATTTTCGGGGATGAGCCAGATCTTTCCGGAGGCGCTGTACGCGTTCGGATCGTTTGAAACGAGACGCGCGTAGTAAGCGCTTTTCGATTTGTTGAAAAGCCCGATCTCAAAGACCTTTTCGATCGTTTTCCCGCCGCTTGTTAAGCGCTCCGTGATCACGATCGCGGGTTCGTCGAGTAAAAATTCGGAGGGATCGTCGGAAGAAATTTCCGATAAAGCGCTCACGACTCTCAGATTTTCAAGCAAAGGATCGATCGCGTCATCGTCGATACGAAGTCCTGATCGGTTTTCCGATTGCCAGACGCCGCTTCTGCGCTCAAGCGCGTAGAGTACGCCGCCGTCCTTTTGGACGGAAAGGCAGTCGATTTTGTCTTTGTCGGATACGTCGACGAGAACCTCGTGATCGGGCACCTCGGGCTGCTTGTTTTCGGGCTTTTTCCGAACGAGCGCGGGGATCAGAAAGTAAGCGCCGAGCAAAAGCGCGCATAAAACCGCGAGAATAATGAGAACGCGCGCCTTCATAACCGCTTTTTCCTCTTGACGTAAATGCCGATACCGACAGACGCGACGACGAGCGGCACGATCGCGATCAGAATGACCGCCCAGAACGCTGCCTGCCCCGAGGAGATCGCGAGCGACTTTTCAACGAGCGTTTTCGAAGAGATCGCGAAGGATTCGTTCCTGCCGACAAGGCGCTCGGTCAGCGAGAGAAGATAGATCCCGTTGCCGCCGGCGCTCGATTCGTGCAGTTCTTCGTCCGTCACGTTCTCTGCGTTGATAAAGAGCATCGACGCGCCGTCCGAGCGCGAAGCGAGCATCGCGACGGTGCGCACGCTGCCCTCGCTTTCGGGATCTTCTCCCGTGATCCTGGCGCTCGTTTCGGTCGAAAAGAGATGCGAATAGGTGATCATACCGTCGGGATTTTCCTTTTCGACGATCTCTTTCGCGTAGGGAAGGATCAGATAGCGGTGCGCGCAGTCAAGGAGCGTGTCGGCGCCCGCGGTGTCGGGCAGAAGATAATAGGGCTGCTCGTTTGTGTAATTCGCGGCGTTCGTTTCGTAAATCGCTTCTTTTCCGGATTCCATCCCGAAAAACGCCGAGAGAGACGCAAGATTCGGCATCGCGTCGGGATCGGCGCCGCCGAAGAGGATCAGATTGCCGCCCGCTTTGCAGAAATCAAGCAGGATCGAGGTCTCGTGTGTCGAAAGATCGGAGTTCGGCGCGTTCAGAAGAACCGCCGACGCGTCCGCGGGGATCTCTTTTTCATTCATCAGCGAAAGAGATGCGACCGTCACGTTGTCGGTGTAAAGCGCGTCTTTCAGATGGTCTGGAAGCGGCGTTTCGCCGTGTCCCGAGGTGCAGTAGAGGACGGGCAGAGCGTCCGATACGACGTAGTCGATCGAAGAGGTGATCGCGCTTTCGGCGACCGAGCGCATTTCGTAGGTGTAGCCGACGCCGTAATTCTGATAGATCTCGAAATAATCGGCGTTCGTTTCATAGAACGTATTGAAATCCTCGTAGGACAATTCGCCGTAGGAGACGACGTTTTCGCCGTCCGAGGAACCGAGGACCGCGAAGCGGAAAAGCTCGTTGTAGTCAAGCGCTTTGGATCGCTTGCCGGAGATGAAGATCAGACTGCTGTCGGAAAGTTCCTTCGTCGTGTAGGCGGAGGAGAACGTCGGGTGCAGGGTCGGATCGACCTTTTGGATCTTGATTTTCGGGGAAAGCTCCGCATAGCGCGAAAGGAGCTTTTCGACGGAGGCGTCCGCAGCGCCCGTTTCGGTGAGAAGACAGATCGTCACGTCCTCGTCAAGCTCCGAGACGAATTTCTTCGTCGCGTCCGATAGCGAGAGGATCCTGCCGCCCGTTCTGTCGATTCGCAGTGCGCTCTCCGGAAGGAGCGAGACAAGCAGATTGACGGCGATCGCGGCGACCAGCATCAAAGCGCACGCGACGATCACGTAAAGACCGTTTTCGGTCTTGCGTTCGAAAAGAGGCGTCTTGTTTTTCGATTTTTTCATCGTATCGCCTCCTTACAGTGCGCGGCGCAGATCTTCCGCACAAACCGTGAAGAAGAGGAAGAGCGCCGAAACGGAGAGATAGTAGACGTAGGCGTCGAGGGAAGGGACGTTTTCGGCGGCAAAGTCGTCGAATCGCGCCGTGACCGACAAATTGCGGCAGACGTCGTAAAGAAGCCCGTCGAAAACGCCGGGAGCGAAGAAATAGAAGATGAGAAGGACCGTCTCCAGAACGACCGCAAAGAGAAGCGCGATCCAGAGATTTTTCGAGATCTTTCCGACGGCGAACGAGAGGCCTGCGATCACAACGCTCAGAACGAGAACGGCGCCGACGGCGCCCGCGGGCAAAAGCGCCGCCAGCGTCTCAAGGAAATAGAGCAGCAAAAGAACTGCGAGCGTAAGACATACGCTGATGACCGGATTTCTGCATACGGAAGCGACGAAAAGACCGATCGCGATCATCGAAGAAGCGCACAGGAAAAAGGCGAGAGACGAAAGAAACGCCGACAAAAGGTCGATTTCGGCGTAAAGCGTCAAAACGAACGAGAACAAAAACGTAAGGAAAACGGTGATGCCCGTCAGGGTGATCAACGCGATAAATTTGCCGAGGATGAAATCACGCGTCCGGAGCGGCAGGGAATAAAGAAGCCTGTCGGTCGCGTTCTTATGCTCGAACGAGAGGGAATACATCGTCAGAACGGGCGTCACGACGAGGAAGACGAGCAGCGTGTTCTGATAGGCGATCTCGGGGCGCACGGAGCCGGAATAGAGGTTGTAGACCGTCGCGAAGATCCCGAAGAACAGAAGCACCGCCGCCATTGAAACAAGTCCGAGACCGTTCGTGAAAAGCGCGTGCATTTCCCGTTTGTAAACGGCTTTCATGGTGTCCTCCTATCTGAACAGCGGGCGGTAGCCGTCGTCGTTTTCGTCGTTTTTCGTCTGCTTTTCGCCGTCTTCACGGTCGAAAAGCATATCTTTGAGTGAATTTTTCTTTTTCGGAGATTCTTTCGGCTTCGGGGGCTCCGCCGCCGTCTTTTCACGTTTCGCGACCGCTTTTAAGAAGATGTCTTCAAGCGTCGCGTTCTCGGTCTGCATCGAAAGGATCGGGCATTTCGCCGAGGCGAAGGCGAAGAAGATCGCCTCGCGCACGTCCTTCTGCTTCTGATATTCAAGTCGCACGTCCGAGAGCGTCGCGTTCGGATCCGCTGCCGTGACCGTTAAGTTCCCGATCCCGTCGAAGTGCGAAAGGATCTCTTTCGATTTCTTGACGGAGCAGCGCGCAGTGAGCTTCAGAACGGCGGTGCCGGTGAATTCTTTCTGCAATTCTTCGATCGAGCCTTGCGCGACGATCCTTCCTTCGTTGATGATGACGACGTGATCGCAGAGTTCCTCGACCTCCGACAAAACGTGGCTCGACAAAAGCACCGTGCGGTTCTTGCCGATCTTGCGGATGAGTTCTCGTATCCCTACGACCTGCGAGGGATCGAGGCCGACGGTCGGCTCGTCGAGAACGAGCAGCTCGGGATCTCCGATGAGCGCTTCGGCGATGCCGACGCGCTGCTTGAAACCTTTGGAGAGGGAAGCGATCAGGCGGTCCTTGACGCCCTCGGTCCCCGTGATCTTCAGAACTTCCGAAACCGCTTCTTCGCGGTTTTTGACGCCCTTCGCTTCCGCGACGAAGCCGAGATACTCGCTCGGCGTCATATCGGGATAAAGCGGCGGGATCTCGGGCAGATAGCCGATCTTTTTCTTCGCGCCGAGCGGATTTTTCACGACATCGACGCCGTCGATGAAGACGGAGCCGGAGTCTGCGCCTATGCAGCCGGTCAGAATATTCATCGCGGTGGATTTGCCGGCGCCGTTCGGCCCCAGAAATCCGCAGATCCCCAGATGACCGACGGAAAAAGTGACGCCGTCAAGCGCCGTCAGCCGCCCGTATTTCTTCGTAAGATCCGTAACTTCAATCATGATAGAAAATCCTTCCGTAGATTCATCCCTTCCTTATATTTTAGCACAGAACGGATTCTTTGTCAACAAACCAGCGATAAATTCGCCGTTTCGAAGGCAAATTTTGGTTTTTTGTCACAAACTTGTAAAAAATATGAAAAAGCCCTTTACAAGAGCCGCGAAAAAGTATATAATAATGCAGTATTTTGAAGAAATAAGGAGAGTTATCATGTTAGTTTCCGCAAAAGAAATGCTTCAGAAAGCAAAAGCCGGCAAATACGCAGTCGGTCAGTTCAACATCAACAACCTCGAATGGACGAAAGCCATCCTGCAGACCGCAGAAGAGCTGAAATCCCCCGTCATTCTCGGCGTTTCCGAGGGTGCCGGCAAGTATATGTGCGGCTTCAAGACCGTCGCGGATATGGTCAAGGCGATGATCGAAGAACTGAACATCACGGTTCCCGTAGCGCTCCATCTCGACCACGGCACCTACGAAGGCTGCTACAAGTGCATCAAGGCAGGATTCTCTTCCATCATGTTCGACGGATCTCACTATCCGATCGCCGAGAACGTTGAGAAGACCACCGAACTCGTTCACGTCGCGTCCAAGCTTGGTCTGTCTCTTGAGGCAGAGGTCGGCGCGATCGGCGGAGAAGAGGACGGCGTAGTAGGTATGGCTGAGTGCGCTGATCCTAAGGAGTGTAAGGCTATCGCTGATCTCGGCGTAGATATGCTCGCA
>JAZLHQ010000215.1:0-3750 GCA_045616925.1 Eubacteriales bacterium
CTAAGACCGCTTGGCCCCCGACTTTGGGGCTCGTGCGCAGCGTCGCTTTGCGTTTCAAGGATCGCGGAACGGATTACGAGGATCTTATACAAATCGGCAGTATCGGTCTTCTGCGCGCCGCGCGCAGTTTCGATTTTTCTTACGACTGTATGTTCTCGACCTACGCCGTGCCGCTCATCATCGGGGAAATACGGCGCTATCTGCGCGACGACGGGCTTATCAAAGTAAGCCGCAAACTGAAGAGCACGGGCGTGCAAGTCCTGCGTCAAAAGCAAGAGTTTTCACGCATATACGGGCGGGATCCGAGTATTTCGGAGTTATCAAAGATCAGCGGAATGCCGCCCGAAGAAATCATTTCCGCGCTCGACGCGTCGGGTCCCATACGCTCGTTTTCCGAAGCAATCGGAGCGGAAGATGACGCAACTCTCGCAGATTTCATTTCGGACGACGATACGGACGCCGAAAAAGTGATCGAAAAGATCGCGCTTTCGGAGGCACTTGACAAACTGACCGATCAGCAGAAGGAACTCATAAGTCTCAGATATTTCAAAAATCTTTCGCAGGAAAAAACGGGAGAGATCCTCGGAATGACGCAAGTCAAAGTTTCGCGGGAAGAAAAGAAAATTATGGGGATCCTACGAAAAATGCTGTAAAAAAGACGGCTTTCGCCGTCTTTTTTACGTATATTCAGTGAAATTCTCTTCTGCCGAGCAGGGCGCGGGAAAGCGTGACCTCATCCGTATATTCGAGATCCGAGCCGACGGGCACACCGTAAGCAAGTCTTGACACCTTCACACTGCGCGAGGAAAGAAGATTGGTGAGATAGATCGCCGTCGCTTCCCCTTCCACGTCGGGATTGGTCGCGATGATCACCTCTTCCGCTTCACCCGCGTCAATGCGCGAAAGCAGTTCGTTGATCTTTAACTGATCGGGGCCGACGCCGTTCATCGGCGAAAGTGCGCCGCCGAGCACGTGATACCGGACGTGAAAGTTACGCACGCGTTCAAGACTGAAAATGGCGCGTGCGTCCTCGACAACGCAAATGATCGGAGAGCGCGTCGTATCCGAGCAGATCGAGCAGATTTCGAGGTCCGTATAATTGTTGCAAACGGGGCATCTTCTGATCTGCGTCTTGGCGTTTTTAAGTTTTTCGGCGAACGCTTCAACGTCCTCGTCCTTCATCGTGAGGACGGACATCGCATAGCGAACGGCGGTCTTTCTGCCGACGCCCGGCAATTTCTGAAACTGCTCGATCAGAAGCTCGAGCGGCAGTACGTATTCCGACATGGATCAGAAGAGACCGGGCATTCCCATATTGCCCGTGATCTTGCTCATTTCCGCGTTATTCGTATCCTCAACACGCTTGATTCCCTCGTTGACGGCGGCGATGATGATGTCCGTCATCGTCTCGACGTCGTCGGGATCAACGATCTCGGGCGCGATCTGCATCGAGAGAACTTCTTTTTTACCGTTGATCTTCAGCGTCACGGCGCCGCCGCCCGCCTTGATTTCGTATTCTCTCTGATCGAGGTCTTCGCGCAGAGCTTCCATTTCTTCCTGCATTTTCTGCGCCTGTCTGATCATTCCCTGCATATTGGAGGGTCCTGCGTTGAAGCCTTCCGGTAATCTTGATTTCATAAGTCTTTTCTCCTAAATAATATCATCAAAAATGGTTTTCTGTTTTGGTTTTTCGCCGACGGTTACCTTCACTTTTTCAAGCGCGTAGCCGTCCGCTTTCATAAGTCCCAGCAGCTTTTTTTCGGTATTCATACCGGCGAGCATTTTCTGCGAAAACGCGTCCGGAACCGTCACGACAAGCGTTTCGCCGTCCATATATGCCGTAGCCGCGCGCAAAAAAGGCGTTACGGATTTATCGACTTCTTCGTATCTGTCAACGACTTCGACCCACGAAGAAAACGCTTCCTTTTCGGCGCTTTTTGTCTCGAAAGCCGCTGCTTTCTCCGGCTCTTCTTTTACGACAGCCATAGAAACGTCAGCGGTCTTTTCCGCGGGATTTTCATTTTTGACGGGCGTAAACGATCCCGCCGCCAAAGACGTGAGACGCGCTTCTAGCGCGCCGATACGTTCGTTGAGCGCTTCGATCGATTCGTCGTAAACGCCTCCGCACATCCTTAAAAGCACGGTCTCAGCGGTGACGCGTTTGTCAGCGCCGCGATTCATCGAAAGGATCGCGTCTTCGAGCAATTTGATGTGATAAAGCATCGTCTCGCGTCTGAATTGATCAGAAAGCTCGCAAAGTCTTGCAAATTCGGAGTCCGACAGATCGAGCAGTTCCCTTGACTGCTGATCGAGCGACGTCAGATTCAGCGTTTTGCGGATCAGCATATCGCGGTAATATCCCATCAGATCCGAAAGGAATACGGTCAGATCGGACGCCGAACGGTGGATCCTCGAAACGGATCTCAGAACGCCGAGATAATCGCGGTGCAGAACGGCACGGATGACCTCTTCGATCACCTGCGAGCCGCAGAGTCCCGCCGCGTTATAGACGCTCTCAAGCGTGACGTCGCCGGAATTGCCGGCGCACAACTCAAGCATACTGATCGCGTCGCGCATACCGCCCTGTGCAAGTCTTGCGATCAGCGCGGCGGCCTCGGGATCGATCGTGATCTTTTCGTTTTCGGCGATATAGTTGAGTCTGTTGACGATCACCTGTACGGGGATGCGTCTGAAATCGTAGCGCTGACATCTTGAAAGGATCGTTGCGGGGATCTTCTGCAGTTCCGTCGTCGCGAGTACGAAAATCACGCCTGCCGGCGGTTCCTCAAGCGTTTTGAGGAGCGCGTTGAACGCGCTTTCGGAGAGCATGTGCACCTCGTCGATGATATAAACGCGCGTACCCATTTCGGTCGGTGAAAATACGACCTCCTCGCGGATATCGCGGATATAATCGACGCCGGTATTGCTCGCAGCGTCCATTTCAAGCACTTCAACGGACGTTCCGGCGTCGATCGCTTTGCAGGTATCACATTCGTTGCACGGGTTTCCGTTGATCTTATGGCGGCAGTTTGCTGCTTTGGCAAGGATCTTCGCACAGGTCGTCTTGCCTGTTCCGCGCGATCCGCAGAACAAATAGGCGTGATTGAATTTATCGTTTTGGGATTGGTAAGCAAGCACGTCCGTCACGTGCTCCTGTCCCCAGACGTCGTCAAAAGTTTTCGGACGCCATTTACGGTACAAAGCCTGATGCATAAGATCCTCCTTCATTTGAAAATAGGGATACACAGTAAGACCATACACTGCAATTTCGAATACCAGACACACGCGCTGATCGGTACTTATGCTCAGAACAGGCAAACCCGCGGCACATTGAATAATCCGCTTAGTGCTGCTTGGTCCCCCACCTGACACGGTTCACGGCATTCAATTGCGCGGGACCCATCCTTCAACGCACAGCCGCCGGTGCTGACCGCACGCCTGCTACCCTCAAAAGCAGAAACCACCCCTGCTATAGCGGATTGCAGGTACAAGGCACCGCTGACGCCCCGGCTGGTATGGCCTTATTTTATATCTCGCTTATGATCGGTTTTTATGGAATTCCCGTATCTCTTATATTATAACAGATTCTTTTTGATTTTGCAATAGGGAAAAAGAAGTTTTTTATAATTTTCACAACTGTGTCATATTTTCGCACAAAGATTTGCGCAGGGAAAGAGAATTTCAACAAAATTCGTGAAAACGCTTCACAAACCGAACGAATTGTGATATACTGATGTGAAAAATAATGAA
>JAZLHQ010000216.1:0-11913 GCA_045616925.1 Eubacteriales bacterium
TGACGGGACTTCTGATGGCTGCTGTCAGCTTGTCTCTCGGCGTCATCGTGAAGAAGACGAAATCGACCGTCTGGGCGGTGATCGGCTGCGGCGTTTCGGGATTTGCGCTTCTGTTCGGACTTCTCAGCGGATCGTCCTTCACGTTCTGGATGATTATTGCCGCGGTCGTCTCTCTGATCGGCTGCACAAGATTCGACAAAGCCTACAAGGAATATCTTCTGACGGGCGCGCTCCCGCTTCTCAGCGACGCGGACAAGAGAGCGGTCGAGCTCCGCGTCGGCAAGCAATCGAAAAAACGGATCGGCTCCCTGATCCTCTCTGTGATCGCAATTCTTCTGATCGGTGCGAACGTCGTTCACGCGGCGTACGTGATCCGTTACACGAAGGATTTCGACGTCGGTGCGACGGACCATACGCTCTACCGCAACGACTATTACGGCTTTGAACTGATGATCCCCGAATCTTTTGAAACGCTCACCGAAGAGGAACTTTCGGAGCAGAACGCCTCGCTTTACGGAGAAAAATACTCCGAATACGGCACGGCGGATCTCTTCAACGCGATCCGCACGAGCGGAAGCGGGGAAGACGAAAAGGTTCTTTCCGAGATCATCGTGACCTCCTATTTCAACGCGACGCTCCTTCCGGGACTTTCGGAAATTGCCGACGATTACCTCTCGGGCATAAAAACGGAAAGCCGCGAAAAGGTCGGGATCCTCGGCACGGATGCCGTTGCCGCACGCTTTGAGGGCGATGACGAGCTGACGGACGGTACCGTTTGCGTTGCTGTCTTTATTTTCAGAAAAGGTCCCTATACCGCGGTCGTGACCGTTTCGGAGCAGTCCTTCGAGGCACTCGATCAGCTCACCGAAAAAGTGATCGGTTACAAATATTCGGAATAATACGAAAACAACCCGCGCCGATCGGCGCGGGCTGTTGAATTCTGTTTATTTCGTTTCGGGCGTTTCTGCCGTATCGGCAGACGCCTTTTTCTTTTTGAATACGAAGCGGTCGAGTACGATCGCACCGGCGAAAGCGAGAACGCCTGCGATCGAGATCAGAGCGCCCATATTGTACCACTTGCAGGAGTATTTCATCTCGATCTCGTGATGTCCGGGCGTGATATCGAATCCGAGAAGCGCCTTGCAGGAACGGTAAATTTCCGTTTCCTTACCGTCAACGTAAACGTGCCAGCCTTCGTCGTAGGGGATGCTCGTGAACATCACGGTCTGATTGTCGGCGGCGTCCACCGTGCCGGAAAGTTTCGTGTCGGTGAAGGACGTGATATTGAGATTGCCCGCCTTGAGACGCGTGAACGCGTCCGCGAACGCTTCTTTGTCGAGATAGTAGAACGGCTCCTGACCCTTTCTCAGATAGACGATGTTGTCGTCCGCGACGATCGTGATCGCGACCGTGTAGGTCTTGCCCGCTTCGAGTTTGCCGAGGGACTGGATGCAGTCGCTCTCGTTGTCGAAGAAGCTGCCGTAGTTCTCGGGATCTTCGACGACGTCCCAGTTCACGCGGCGCGGGTAGTTCGAGCAGAGGAAGAGGTAAACGTCGGAGGTGTCGCCGTTTTCGGGCACCGTGAAGGTGTATAGGATCTTTCCGTCGCCCGAGCCGTCCGGCTCGAACCATTCGTACTGGATCTCGTTGTAGGTCAGATTTCCGTTTTCGTCGAGGACTTCTTTGCCGTTTTCGTCGTGGATGATCTCGTAAACGGGTCCGTCGTAGGTGCGCTTGACGCCCGAGGGATCCATCGTCGAAGAGAGGGGCTTGAAGATCTCGACGGGCTCGTCGTCGCCGAGCATCGCGGTGACCATCGCGTTCATCATCTCGAACGGGGTGTAATACTCCCGGATCGCGAAATTGTCGCGGTAGGCGGCGTCAACGGCGTAAGCGACCGAAAGCGCGTACGGGTTTTCGTAGGTCATCAGAGTGTTCGCGGGATCGGCGTAGAACTGTTCCATTACGTCGCTGACGTATTTGTCGGTGTCCTCAAGGGTGACGTACTTGATGCCGATGAGGGCGTCGGAAACGGGATTTCCGCCGATGTAGGACGACCAGTGCGAAACGGAGGAATAGCCGAGCTGATTGAGGTATTCGACGACGGCGGCGTTCAGCGTCGACGTGGAGCCGGAAATACCGCGCAGGCCGAGCGCCATATTGTCGCAGACCTTGCGGTAGACGTTCATGCAGTTCTTGCCGTCGGACTGATATTTCGCGTAGATGAATTTCTCGCTGCGGTAGAGGGAATCGTCGTGCGCCTTGACGTAATCGACGGACGGCGACAGGCGGTCCATATACTCGTTATAGGAGGTGCGGGTCGAATATACGACGTCCGCGTCGAGCGCGTTCGTCAGAATGATGCCGGAAATGAACGTTTCGACGCTGACGAGCACAGCAAGCAGCGTCAGCCCCATCGCCTTCAGGTATTTTCCGCAAACGGCGTGCATCGAAAACACGAAAACGCCGATGCAGGCGAGGGAATACCAGACGCAGGAGAAATCGTCGACGTACTTGTAGCCGAGTTTCTGAATGACGATGATGAGAAGCGCGAGCAGAACGCCCGAAGCGGCGATCACGGGGAATTTCAGATCCTCGGGATGCTCAAACGCCCTTGCGGCACATACGAGCACGAGGAAGATCAGCATAAAACTGTAACGGTAGTTGAGCCAGTTCGGCTGCTGCATACCGTGCCAGACGAGGTCGATGACGTTGATGTTCATCGAAACGACCATCACGACCATCAGAACGGCAGCCGCGGCTTTTTCACGCAGCCGGACGTTTTTCGAGAGGAAGAAGCAGGGGAGCGTCAGAAGCGGAAGGATTCCGCAGTAGAGCCACGGCAGACCCTCGGGGCGCACGGTGTCGTAGGCACCGGGATAGATCTTGATCAGCATATCGAGCAGGTTGAATCTCGAAGAGACCTCCCAGCTCGGATCGGAGAACGTGGTCTTGCCGAATTTGAGCGAATAGTAGGTCGGCAGAATGATGATCGCGGAGATCGCGACGGCGATGCCGGAGAAGATCGCCATTCTTCCGAGTGCTTTGAAGAAATTACCGACGCCGCGTCCGAACGTCTGTCCGTCCTCGCTCTTCGTGACCATCGCGAAGAAGAAGTAAAGGAAGACGAAGATGCAGGTCATATAGCCGATATAGAAGTTCGAGAGGATCGAGAGGGATAAGGTAGACACGAACAGGATGAACTTGCCCTCTTTGATGAGTTTTTCTTCGCCGTAAAGGATCAGAGGCAGAAGGAGGACGGCGTCGATCCACATCATGTTGTGCGCGTAGACGACCGCGTAGGAGGAAAGCGCGTAGAGCGTTCCGAAGGAGATCACGACGAGTTCGTGAAGCTTCGGACGCGTTTTCTTGAGGTAAAACGCCATCGTCCCGCCGGAGAGACCGCATTTCAAGAGCGTAATGAGAAGGAGCGCCTCGGTCAGATGCGATTTCGGGAAGAGGCAGACGATATAGGAAAGCGGGCTCGCGAGATAATAAGCGTAGATGCCCGTGAATTCGCCGCCGAGCGAACGGAACCACGAATAAACGAGCGATCCACCCTCGTAAACGGCGTTTCTGAGCGCCTCAAAGAAATAAACGTACTGACCGTTGAGGTCCAGCACGAGCACGGAGCCCTCCCCGAACGGATAGACCTCCATCGCGATGAAGATCATGAACATGATCGTCAAAGGAATGATGAAAGCGCAGCCGAGATACCCGTTGGCGCTGATGAACGCGCGCCATTTCTCCTTCGCACAGGGCGCGGGCGCCGTCTTGACGGCTGCTTTCTTTGCGGCAGATTTACTACTCATATCGGAAAACCTTTCTGTTGTTCTTTCGTCAGTTATTTTGCCCGGAAGGCGCATCCGGTCGGAGTACGCTGCATACGGGGACGCCGTTGATCTTCCGGATGTTCTTTTCGAGTTTTTCACGCGCGAGCGTCATATCTCTTCCGCAGCCGCGGCAGACGACGCGTACGTCGGAGCCGACCCTGCGGACTTCGAGTTCGAAACTTTTGCACGGATGTGCTTTTTTCATGGTCAGCAGATCGCCGACCGCAAGCGGTACGATCTTATTCATCGTCAGCCGATCCCCAAAAACAGCTTCCCGCTGGCGCTGAGAAGCGGGAGAATCTCAGAATTCACGGGATCGAGCGTGATCATGCCCGCGGATTCCGGCGCGATCGCGCCCATCGGGAAAGAGAGATGCAGGGCGGCGTCGGAAATATACCACGCGCCTTCCAGATTTGCGGCGATCACGCTTTCCGGATCGGAATAAAGCGAGGAGATACCCGCGCTCTTCAGCTTGTCCGAAACGAACGCGGCGAACGCCTTGTCGGATTCGAAGAGCTGCGACGCCGTGATCACGCGCCCCGTGCGCAGACTGACGTTATAGTAGCGGCAGAAGGTGCGGTACTGTCCTTCGGCGGTCGTGATCGCGTGCTTGAGGCAGAAGCTGACGGTCTGATTCGTGAACGTCTCGAGAGTGAAAAAGACGTCGTAGGAGGGCGTTACGAAGAAATTCACGGGATCGGACGAAAGATAATCGCTTGCGATGCGCGTGATGTCGGAGTCGATGCCGTCGAGGATCGCGGAGACCGTTTCGTTGATCGTATCGCCGGGAAGCGTTTCGTCGTAAAGGACGATCTCGGGGAGCATCGCGCGCACGTTGAGCGCTTCGACGCCCTTGTCGCTCTTATATTCCTTCGCGTAGACGATCGGGCGGATGTAGCCCGCGACCGCCGCCTGCGTATTCGGCAGTTGGGAAGTGACCCACGGCACGGTCGTCATCGCCGTTGACGACGAATTTCCGGGAAGTGTGGTCGTCACGTCGGATTGCGGATGCTTTTTGGACGGCGCGCAGGCGATCAGAAGGATCGCGAAAAGCAGAATCGTCCATATTAAAAATAATCTTTTCATAGATTTATCCCACAATATCATAATTATTACCCATTATACCACATTTGTGCGTTTTATTCAAGAGATAATCCGCAAAAAAACGCAAAATAAAGAGGAGCCGATCGAAAACCGGCTCCTCTCTGTGATTACGCGTAATAAAGCGTGCGGTTCGCTTCCACGCCGGAGACGTAGATGTGGGTCGCCGTCATCTGGACGTTGTTGAATTCCATCAGTTCGCTGACGGTCACGCACTGAAAACCTCTCGACTGCAGGTTCGTGATCACGGAATCGAGGATCTCGGGGGATTTCTGGTTGATGTCGTGCATCAGAACGATGGACTTGTCCTTCGTGTCGCGCTTGACGGTTTCGAAGATGAGATCGGGAGTTGTCGAGGACATCCAGTCCTCGGTGTCGACCGACCAGTTGACGAGCGGACGGTCGTCGAAGTCAACGATGGTTTTGACCTGTCCCGTCGGCGGACGCAGAAGGGTCGCCCTGATGCCGCCGCAGACCTCCGCGATCAGCTTGTCGTTCTTCGCGAGGTTATCCGCGGCCTCCTTGACGGAGCTGAAATTCCTGTAAGTCGTATGGTCGTAGGTGTGGTTTCCGATCTCGCAGCCCATGAAGAAGGCGCGCTGCGTCAGCGACCGTTGATTGACGTTGACTGCCGTCAGACGCTCGCCGAGCACGAAGAAGGTGGCTTTGGCTTTGTGATCCTCAAGCGTTTCGAGGATCTTATTGGTATAACTGTTCGAAAGGCTCTTGCCGGGGTTGCAGGGGCCGTCGTCGAACGTGAGGGCGACCATTTTTCCGTTCACGTCGATTTTATATGGCGTTCTTTCGGCGGTGAGATCGGCGTAGAGCAGGGAGGTCTCAAGATCGGTCGCGGATACCGAGACCGTTCCGTTCGTGCGGAAGCAGTTCGAGAAGATATAATTCTGTCCGTTCTTTCCGACCAGATTGAGTTTCCCGCCGTCCGTGAGCGTTCCGATGGCGGGATCGGTCTCTTCAAAGGGGAAACTGCCCATCACGATCGTCGGAAAATAGCTGATATAGCAGGAATATTTCGAATAGAGCGCGAGGATCTCGCGTTCGGTCGCCGCTTCGGCGCCCTTCTTGCCGGCGTTGTCGCTCATCGAAGCGTTGAAAACGGCGACGGTTTCTTCCGTTTCCTTGTTTTTGAGAAGCGCGTAGGTGCAGGTCGCGAATTCGGCGGCTTCAGCGTGCTTGCTCTCTTTTTCGGGCGTGCCCGTCAGCCAGATGGTCGCTGCCTTGTCGGCGTCCTTGACCTTGATGATCTCGTAGATCTCACTGTCGAAGAAGATCGAATTGTAAAGTCCGTTTTCGGCGCTCGAAGCGTTTCCGAAATAGAGATAGCCGTCGATCCCGCCCGCGAATTCTTCAAGATCGTCGCGCGATGCGCGGTTGACGCCGAAGATCCCGGGTCTGTAATGCAGAACGAGCTCCGTCGCCTCGTCGAGACGGTCGTTGACGAGCGTGAAGGACATCGCGTTGACGTTTTCGGGATTCTTGACGGGAACGCTCGTGTAGATATCCGTGGGAACGACGACCGCGCGGGTCGTGACCTGCGGATCGTCGGTGCCTGACGACGTCGGCTCCGTTTCGTCCGGATCAACGCCCGAACCGTGCTGAGCGGTCGCTGCCGCCGTCGTTTCGGGGAAAAGACTTCTGCTCGGCGTCTGGTCGAGGCGCTTGTCGATGACGGCAGCGACGACGAAGAGCGAAGCCGTTACGGCAAGCAGTAAAATGAGGATCACGATCTGTTTCTTTATCATAAAAAGTTGTCCCTTGATCAGTAAAATATTATTGTAATCATTATAAATCGTTTTTGTGAATAAAGAATCAAATTCCTGTGACTCCGCTGTAAAAAGCGGTATTTGCAAAATATTTCACGCGGTGAAAACTCTTGCAAAACGGTCGGGAATATGCTATAATCTCTGCGGAATATTCTGCTTTTATGCAGGCAATAACAGTAAAAAAGAAAATGGAGACAACGTGAAAAACATCATTTTTGACTGCGACGGCACGATCGTCGATTCGATCGGCGATATCCGTGCGTCCATCAACCGCACGATGGATCATTTCGGCTACCCTCAAAAGAGCGAGAAGGAGGTCGTCGCGGCGATCTGCCGCGGCCCCGTTTACCTCGTGAGGACCCTTCTGCCCGAAGAAGCGAAGGAAGGGGAAATCTTTGAGAAATGCCTCGCTTTCTACCGCTCGACCTACGGAGAGCACGAATGCGAACTGACCGACGCCTACGAAGGGATCCGGGAGCTCGTCCGGAAACTGCGGAAGAACGGCTGCAAGGTCGCCGTCAACACCAATAAGAATCAGGATCACTGCGAAAAGATCCTTCGGAAAATATTCGGCGACGACGCGTTCGACGCGATCGTCGGATTCGATAACGTCCATCCGGGAAAACCGGACCCGTACGGCGCCTTGAAGGCGGCAAAGCTGATCGGCGCCGACCCTAAAGAGACCGTCTACGTCGGCGATTCCGACGTCGATATTCTGACGGGAAAGAACGCGGGAATGAAAACGATCGGCGTTCTGTGGGGCTATCGCTCAAAGGACGTGCTCCTTTCGGCGGGCGCGGATCTTCTGGCGCAAACTCCCCTTGAGCTCGAAGCACTTTTGCTTGACAAAACGCAAAAAGAATGATATAATGTAAGAAGATAAGTATGTGCGGAGGTGATCGCGTGGCGGAATACGAAGTCAAAGCGCTTTTCGACGTCATTTACGGCAACGAAACGCTGAAAAAAACGCTGATCTCCGACGTCGAAGGGAAACGCCTGTCCCACGCTTTCATCATCGAGGGCGCGGACGGCTCCGGCAAAAAAACGCTCGCAAGAACGGTTCTTTCGGCTCTCGGCAAGGATTCCGGCAGGATCCGGGAGATCATGAGCGGCACCTGCACGGACGTCTTCGAATACGGCATCCCCGAGGGGAAAAAGCAGATCGGCGTCGAACTCATCCGCGAGATCCGCTCGTCCTCGATCGTTCGCTCGGGCGACCTCGATTTCAAGGCGTATATCATCGAGAACTGCGAGAAAATGACGGTACAGGCGCAGAACGCGTTTCTGAAGCTGCTCGAGGAGCCGACGCCGGACGTCTATTTCTTCCTGCTCGCGGAGAACGCGTCGGCGCTCCTGCCGACGGTGCGCTCACGCGCGCCCGTTCTGAGAATGGAGATCTTCTCCGTTTCGGATCTCGGTGCTTATCTCAAAAAACACGCGCCCGAAGCGAAGAATTTCGCCGAAAGCGATCCCGAAGCGTTCGAAATGCTTTTGTACCGCGCGGGCGGCTCGATCGGATCGGCGCTCGACGAACTCGGAAACGAAAAAGCGGGGAATACGGATCTTTCGAAGTCCGTCCTCGACACGCTTTCGATGATCAAGGAAAGACGGCGCGGAGAACTGCTTTCTCTTCTCGAAGAAACCTGCACGGAACGCGAAAAAACGATGGAATATCTGAAGCTTCTGCGGCTTTCGATGCGCGATCTGATCGCCCTGCGCTGTGATCCCGACAGCGAATTGCTTTTCGGCGAACGGGAGGCACTCAAGATACTGTCTCCGGGGTTTCCCGTCAAAAAACTGCTCGGCGTCGATATGGAGATCGAAAAGATCGGCGCGGAGCTTGAAATCAATCTGAATCTTTCCAACGTGCGTATCGCCGTTCTGCATACGCTCTGGCACGGATTCGTATAGAATGGAGTTTTTACGTAATGGACAATATGGATAATACGAAACTCGGACTCGACGCGCCGGTCGACAAGGTCAATAACGCCTTCGACGACCTGCCCGATGAATTCGAGATCATCGGCGTCTCGTTCCGCAATTCCGGCAAGATCTATTATTTCGACGCCGCGGGCAGCAAAGCGACGGATTCTTCGCACGCGATCGTCGAGACGGCACGCGGACTGGAATACGGCAGAGTGGCGCTCCCCAACAAAATGGTTTCGAAAAAGAGCCTCGTTCTGCCGCTCAAAAAAGTCCTCAGGATCGCCAATAAGGACGACGACGAGCATTTCAGAGCCAATCTGAAAAAAGAGGACGAAGCCTTCGGCATCGCGCAGCGCAAGATCGAATCGCATAAGCTCGATATGAAACTGATCGACGCGGAATACACGTTCGACAACACGAAGCTGATCTTCTATTTCTCCGCCGAGGAACGCGTCGACTTCCGCGAGCTCGTCAAGGATCTCGCCGGCGTCTTCCACACGCGCATCGAACTCAGACAGATCGGTATCCGCGACGAAGCGAAGATGATGGGCGGCATCGGCGTCTGCGGCAGGGAATTCTGCTGCAGCACGTTCCTGTCCGATTTCACGCAGGTCTCGATCAAAATGGCGAAGGAGCAGAATCTTTCCCTTAACTCGACGAAGATCTCGGGCGTCTGCGGCAGACTGATGTGCTGTCTGCGGTACGAGAGCGACGTTTATCAGGAAGAGATCCGCAAAACGCCGAAGGTTGACAGCTTCGTCACGACCCCCGACGGAACGGGCAGAGTCGTCTCGACGAGTCCTTTGGCGGGGCTCGTAAGAGTCCTTCTCGACAGCGATCCCGAGGGGACGCCCCGCGTCTACGACAGAGCCCTGACCGCTCCGAAACTCAAGACCGACGAATCACCGAGAACGCCGAACGCACAAAATGCGCAGAATCCCGCGAACGGACAGAATCCGCAGAGAAGAACGGGACGCGTGCAGAGAGTTCTCCGGGTCGTAGAAGAGGATAAAAACGACCCCAAAACGGATGGTTCCGAAAAAATAATACCGCGGCGGGAAGAAAAATCGTAAAAACCGATTGATTTTTCCGCGAAAGTATGATATAATAAAGAAAACTAATGGAGGTGTTGCGAAATGGCATATAAGATTAACGCAGAGGAATGCCTCGGATGCGGCGCTTGCGCAGAGCAGTGCCCCGCCGGAGCGATTTCCGAGGTGGACGGTAAGTACGTAATCAATCCCGACCTTTGTCTGGATTGCGGCGCTTGTGAGGGCGCTTGCCCCGTCGGCGCACCGAAGGCTGAATAAGCATCGGTTTACGGCTTGACCGGAACATAAGGAAAAGGCAGACTCCGGTCTGCCTTTTTCACATGAAAAATTTTTCACTTGAAAAATTACTGAAAATATGATGAACGACGAAAGATTCGACGCCGTCAACGAAAACCTCCGGCTGTTCCAGAAAAAGGACGGTCTGACCTTCGGGACGGACGCCTACCTCCTTTACGCCTATATGAAAAAAATCCCCGGCGGAAGCGCCTGCGATCTCGGCGCGGGAACGGGGATCATTTCCTTGCTCGCGGCGGTGAAAAACAAATTCGACCGTTTGACCTGCGTCGAGATCCAGAAGGATTTCGCGGATCTCATCGCGAAAAACGCCGAAACGAACGGTCTTTCGGACAAAATCGACGTTTTCGAGGGAGATCTGCGCGATTTCCGGTCGAAAAAGCATTTCGACGCGGTCTTCACCAACCCGCCCTATATGAAGGCGGGAAGCGGGCAGGAGAACGCAGCCGACAGCAAGAACGCCGCAAGACGCGAACTCAACGGCGGGATCGAAGACTTCTGCCGCTGCGCCGCCGACAATCTGAAAACGGGCGGTCTTTTCTACTGCGTCTTCAGAGCGGAGCGTCTGCCCGAACTGTTCGCGGCGATGCAGACGGCGGGGATCGAGCCGAAGGCGCTGACGCTCGTCTTTCCGGACGCCAAAAGCCGTCCGACGCTCGTGCTCGTCAAGGGCAAGAGGGGCGCCAAGCCCTCGCTTTTCGTGACGCCGCCGCTCATTTTGTTCGAGGACGCTTCGGTTCCGCACCCCGTTTACACGCAGGATTTAAGTTACATTTACGAACACGGAGAATTCGATGGAAGATTTTCTGCCCCTTGAAAATGCTTTCGACGGTGTCGAAAGCGACAAAAACGAAAAGAATAAGATCGAAAAGGGAATGCTTTATCTCGTCGCGACCCCGATCGGCAATCTTGCCGATCTCTCGTTCCGCGCATTGAAAGTTCTCTCCGGCGTCGATTTCATCGCCGCCGAGGATACGCGCAATTCGGGAAAGCTTCTGAA
Organism: Eubacteriales bacterium; assembly: GCA_045616925.1. Classification (GTDB taxonomy): domain Bacteria; phylum Bacillota; class Clostridia; order Oscillospirales; family CAG-272; genus JAZLHQ01. The sequence goes on from JAZLHQ010000216.1 coordinate 10,988, forward strand.
CGCCTTCGGGATCAAAGTGCCTCTCGTCAGCTATTTCGAGCACAACAAATCCGAGCGCGGCCCGCAGATCGTCAAACGCTTAAAGGATGGTGAATCCTGTGCGCTCGTGACGGACGCCGGCACGCCCGCGATCTCCGATCCCGGCGCCGATCTCGTCGCCTTGTGCGTAAAGGAGAACGTGCCCGTCACGTCCGTTCCGGGATGCTGCGCGGCGATCGACGCGCTCATCCTCTCGGGTCTTGACACGCGCAGATTCGTATTCGAGGGCTTCCTCGAGGGCAGCGAGGGCGCGAAAAAAGCGCGTCTTGAAGAACTGAAGGGCGAAAAACGCACGCTGATCCTCTACGAATCGCCGCACGATCTGAAAAACACGCTCGATCTTCTCTATTCGGTCTTCGGAGACCGGAAACTCGCCCTTTGCCGCGAACTGACGAAGATCAACGAAGAGATCATGAGGACGACCGTCTCGAGCGCGATCGCTTACTACCGTGAGCAGAACACGCGCGGCGAATACGTCCTCATCATCGAAGGCGCGCATAACGAGGGCGCTTTCTGGCAGAAAATGACGGTCAGAGAGCACGTCGAATACTATATTTCGCTCGGAATGGCGAAAATGGACGCGATCAAAGAGGTCGCGAAGGATCGCGGCGTCGGGAAAAACGCGATCTATAAAGAAATGATCGACTGAGGTAATCTGAAATGCTTGAAAAAGGAACGAAACTGATCACCGCGAACCGTGCGGCGTATCACGAATATTTCGTGGATGAGAAGTACGAAGCGGGGATCGCTCTCGCCGGCACGGAGGTCAAATCCGTGCGGCAGGGGCACGTCAATTTGAAGGATTCCTACGTTTCGATCGAAAAAGGCGAGCTTTTCGTCCACGGGATGCACATCAGTCCTTACGAAAAGGGCAATATTTTCAATAA
>JAZLHQ010000217.1:0-3686 GCA_045616925.1 Eubacteriales bacterium
AGACTGGTGGGCAACCAACTATATGTCCCTCTTCGAGTACGGCAACGCACGTTACTGGCTCTGCGGCGGCTACGATATCACCTACACCGGCGGTGCGGGCTGCGTATTCGTCAACAAGAGACTCTACGACCAGTACTGCGAGAATGAATTCGGCAAGATTTACGAGTTCGTGAAGAGCGGCGCATGGGATCTGAATACCTTCGCCGAAATGTCCAAACGCGTTTACCTTGACAGAAACTCCAACGATAAGATCGACGACGGCGACCAGTTCGGTTACTTCTACGGCTATAGCTCCTCTTCCTGGCACATGATGTCCCTCGTTATCGGTATCGGCGTTGAAATGACGTCGAGGACCGACAACGGAAAGGTCGAATGGATCTTCACGGACAAGAACAAGGCGAATATCAACGCTCTCGAAACGCTCTACAACACCTTGAACGATAACCCCGGTATGAAGATGGACAGAAACAACGCCACCACAAAGCAGGATATGGATTACTTCCAGAACGGCGACGAACTCTTCTGCCCGAGCGAAATCGGTGCGCTTTCCGGTCTGCGTGAGATGCAGGACGACTTCTATCTGATCCCGTTGCCGAAGCTCGACGCTGAGAAGCAGGAAAATTACCGTTGCTCCATCTCCGACGGTGTCCACCTTATCGGTATTCCGTACTGGGTTCCCGAAGAAAGATACGCTGCGATCACCGCAACACTCGACTTTATGTCTTACGAGAGCCATAAGGACATCAACCCGATTTACTTCAACGAAGTTCTGAAGTACAAGTATGCGCGTGAAGAGGGCCTTGCCGAAATGGTTCAGCTCTGCCACGACTGCGCGTTCACCGACTTCGGTCTGATTTGGGAAAGATACATCTTCGACGAACACTGGGCACGTTACAACGGCGTTTGCAAGAACCCGACCTCCCAGATCACGAAGAAGCTCAACAAGTGGACCAAGACGTTTAACGAAACCATCGACGCACTCGATCATCCCGTTAAAAAGTAATTTCCGATAAAAGCAGGACGAAAGTCCTGCTTTTATTTTTGAAAAGACTTGAAAATACGGCGTGAGTATGTTATAATAAATGAAAATAATAACTTACTGGAAACAATGATGAAAAAAACGCTTTACAATATATTGTCCCACAGTGAAGAAGAAACGAGATCTGCCGGAATGCTCCTGGCGTCTCAGATCTCCGATGATTCGTTCATCGCGCTTTACGGAGATCTCGGCGCAGGGAAGACGGCGTTCGTTACCGGTCTGTGCGCCGTATATCTGCCGACTGCAGAGGTCAGCAGTCCAACCTACGCGATCGTAAACGAATACGAAGACCCTTCGAAGAATAGAAAGCTTTGCCACATGGACGCATACCGTCTCTCGTCGGAAGACGATCTTGAATCAATCGGCTTTTACGACTACAAAAACTGCGTGATCGCGTGTGAATGGTGCGAAAAGATCCCGTTTGCACTGCCGGAAAAGTATTTCAAAGTAACGATCACTGGATCGGGTGACGGACTCCGCAAGATTCTGATCGAACGGATCGAGAAATAAGGACGAAACGATGAAAATTCTTGCAGTTGATTCTTCCGCGGTCGTCTGTTCCGCCTGTCTTGCGGACGGCGAAAAACCGATCGCAATAACGACTCTCAATACCGGAAATACGCACAGTGAAACGCTTCTTTCGTCCGTTGACAATCTGCTCTCGTCAGCTTCGATGAGCGCGCAGGACGTTGAACTGTTCGCCGTCACGACCGGTCCCGGTTCATTTACCGGCATCCGCATCGGAACGTCGCTCATTAAAGGACTTGCGTTCGGCGGGAAGAAATGCGTCGGGGTATCAACCCTCAAGGCGCTTGCTTATACTCTGATCGGTCTCGTACCCGAAGGTGCGATCGTGTGTCCCGTCATGGACGCGCGACGCTCGCAGATTTACAACGCTTTGTTTTGCATGAGAAACGGCGTGCCGGAGCGTCTGACGCCCGACAGGCTCATTCCGATCGACGAACTGCGCGAGGATCTTCAAGACAAAAACGTTCCGATCTATCTCGTCGGAGACGGGTATGATCTCGTTTTCAACGCTCTTGCCGATCCGCGTATCGTACCGATTCCGGTTCTTTGGAGGATGCAGAACGCATACAGCGTTGCACTGGCTGCGCTTTCGGAGTATGAAAACGGAAACGTGACGGACGACCGTCATCTCGTTCCGACGTATCTGCGTGCGCCGCAGGCGGAACGCGAGCGTCTTGAACGTCTTGCTAACGAAAATCAATGAATACATAAAAGGCAGGTATTATTATGAAAACGATTGCATTCGGATGTGACCACGGCGGATTTGCTTACAAGATAGACGTCATCGAGCATCTTGAGAAAAAAGGCTACAAGGTCATTGACTGCGGAACGGATTCCGATAAATCCGTCGATTATCCGATTTTCGCGGACAAGGTCTGCAAGGAGATCCAGGCGGGAAATGCCGATCTCGGCATTCTGATCTGCGGAACGGGCATCGGTATGAGTATGGCGGCAAATAAGCACAAGGGCATCCGCGCAGCCTGCTGCGAGAATCCTTTTTCCGCGGGTGTCACGCGTGAACACAACGACGCGAACGTGCTTTGCATGGGCGCACGCGTGATCGGTCTTTCCGTCGCGCTCATGATGGTCGATCAGTTCGTGACCACCGAATTTGCAGGAGATCGCCACGTAAGACGCGTAGAAATGGTCAACTCTTTCGATCATTGATTGTAAATAATATGTTAACAGAGAACGGTTTGCCTTGACAAACCGTTCTTTTTTTACTATTATATTTGAGAATTATTCTCAATTTGAGGACTTGGATATGGGATATAACACCGAACAAAAGAAAATGATTCTGCTTTTCTTCAAAACGCACCCGGACGAGCAGTTTGGAGCGGACGAGATCTATGAGAATATCTCGTTTGCAGATTGCGGAAAAAGTACGGTTTACAGACTATTACAAAAAATGAGCGAAGAGGGAATTCTTCGCAGATACGTCAAGGAAGATTCGCGCAAAGCGCTGTATCAGTACGCGGACGGACACTGCGCGCAGCACATTCATCTGCGCTGTGTGGAATGCGGAAAAGTGATCCACATGGACGATTCGCTTTCCGACGCGCTGCGTGATGAGATCATGCGCTCGAATGCGTTTACGCTCGACGAAGGTGCGACGGTGATCCCCGGGAAATGCGGTGAATGCCGCGCTTCGGAAAAATAAGGTGTTTTATGAAAAAAATATCAATCGTTATATTATCAATCCTGCTTCTTTGGCCCCTTCTGACTTCGTGCAAAGGAAGCGATAAAACCGAAGGCTTTACGGTCGTCTGCTCGATCTTCCCGTACTACGATCTGACGAGATCCGTCGCCGGTGACGGCGTAAATGTAGTTCTTCTCGAAAAGAACGGAACGGATCTACACAGTTACGAGCCTACGATCTCCGATATCGCGACGCTTTCCAAAGCGGACGTATTCGTTTACGGCGGGGGGCCATCCGATCAATGGGTCACGTCGACGCTGAAGGCCTCCAAAAACAACGATCTTGTTTCCGTTGAGCTCGTTGACTGCGTCAAGACGTACAACGAAGAGATCAAGGAAGGAATGACGGTCACGGAGCCGGAGGAGGAAGAAGAAATCGACGAACACGTCTGGCTTTCCGTCAAAAACGCCGTTCTGATCG
>JAZLHQ010000218.1:0-3614 GCA_045616925.1 Eubacteriales bacterium
GGCATATATGAAAAAAATCACGATAAAAATCATATCTTTCGCGGCGCTTTTGTGCATGCTCCTGCCCGCGGCGGCGTCGCTTCTGCCCGCAAACGCGGACGAAACGCCGCCTGCGTTCGGCTCGATCGCCGAGATCCTCGCAAGCTACGATACGCCGAACGGAAGACCTATGTCCTGCGCCCACCGCGCAAACGTAACGGCGTCGACGACCCTCCCCGAAAACTCGCTTCTCTCGATCAGCGCCTGCATCGAAGCGGGCGTCGATATCGTCGAGCTCGATATTTCACGCACGAAGGACGGCGTTTACGTCCTCTCGCACGACGACAGTATCACGCGCTGCACGGTCTATACGGGCTCGCAGAAGATCTCCGATATGACCTACGAGACCGTATGCAAGTACGACGTTCTCTCGGGCGGAGGCGGCAATACAGCGGTCTTCCACGACGAAAACGGTCAAACGCTTACGCTCGCAACGCTTAACGAGGCGCTCGGACTCTGCCGCGGTCATTGTATGATCAACCTCGATAAATTCGAGAGCCACTGGGATTACAGAATGGAGCTTTACGAGATCGTCAGAAGCGCGGAATGCCTCGATCTTATGATGTTCAAGGGCGCATACGACACCGCAAAGGTCGCCGGTTGGTTTGACGAGATCAAAAAACAGTACGGCGCGGACGCCGATCTGCCGCATTTCTGCACCAAGTGTGCGCTGACCGATAACGACGCGTATCTTGCCTATCTCAACGCCCACGCGAACGCAAAGACGGCGGACTGCGTCGAATCGAATTTCTCGGATTTTTCGGCAGCACCCGCGAACGCGGAGGTTTCCAAAGAAGTCACGAAGAAAATGCGCAAATTCGCCAACGTCCTCGGCGACACCGATACCCATTGCGCGCGCCTGCCCGACGACGTAACGGGCTGGTCGGCGGTCATCTCCCTCGGCTTTAATGTTTTGCAGACCAACTACGGCGCGGAACTTGCGTCCTATATCCGCACGCTTTACGGCGATCAAAAGCGCGACGCTTCGGAAAAAATCGACGCGCGCTTCTTCTCGGATTACACCCACGACGGAAAGATCACGACCGTTTCCGTCACCGGCAACGCGGTCTATTTCCAAAACGGCGATACGCTCGCGTATAAAGGACTCGATCTCGGCGAAAACCCGCAGAAGATCGTGCTGCAGGCGACGGGAATACTGCCGGGCGGCACAATCGAATTCCGCGCGGACGATCCCGACGGCGAGCCGTTTGCGCGCGTGACGCTTGACGCGGGTACGCAAGGTCTGACCGTCTGGACGGATCTTGACGGAAAAATCAACGGAAAGCACGATCTTTTCATCAAAGCGGCGGGTCTTTCGGAGACCGATACGCTCGCGATCTCGTTTTTCGCTTTCACGGACGGCGATTTCGGCAAAACGGTCGGGATCCTCGACAGTCATTTCTATACGACGGCGGGGGTCATCCCCGTGCTGCCCGAAACGGTTTCGACCGTGACCGAATTCGGTTACGTCAGAGCCGAAAAGATCGACTGGTGTCCGATCCCCGCGCAGTGCGTATCCCACCCTTACGACACGTTCACGCTTCCGGGCGAGCTTGAGAGCGGGGAGATCGTCGGCGCGAAGGTGACGGTCCTGCCCTTCGATACGAAAGGACTTCTCGTCTGGCTCGACGCGGACCACGGCGTCGAAACGGATGAAAAAGGGAACGTGCAGAAGTGGACGTCGCGCGTCGGAAACGTCGCGGCGAACGCCGTGAACGCGCCCTCGATCCAAGCGATTGACGCAGACGGCGACGGGAACGCGGACTATTCCGCAGTCTCGTTCGACGGCAAAAACGACCACATGGTCTTCGATCTGCCCGTCAACGGTCTCAAAGAAATGACGGTTGTTCTGCAGAGCGAAACAGAGAAGAAAACGAAGGATTATTTCGCGGATTTTCTCATCAACAATACGGCGCGCTATACGCTCCTCTGCTTCCCGCAGTCGGACGTCTGGGGCTCCGTATGGCTGACGGCGTTCAAAGACGCGATCACCTGCCGCTTCGGCTCCGGCGTCAAGGATAACCGCGGCGCCTACTATACGGGTCTCGATATCGACGGATTTTCGTCGATCGCCGCCGTCAAGAACGGCACGGAGGAAAATCTCTACCTCAACGCGGGACTCGTCTACGAAAGAGCCTCCGATACGCTGAAGGAATTCTGCATGGGCGATCCCGGCGAAATGATCGCCAACACGGCGAACACCTGCTATCTCGGCGTCGGCTTCCAGAACGATCAGAACTGGTATTACGAAGGCAGTGCCTCCGATATCATGATCTTCGACCGCGCGCTCGACAGCCGCGAGATCGAGGCGCTCGACGGTTACCTCTCTGCCAAGAGAACGGGTACGCTCTCCTTCAACGATCTGAGCGACTTTATGCGCGATACCTTCGAGCAGTACCTTGCCCGCAAGCATCAGACCGGCGAAAAAACGGACGGCAAAGAGAAAACGGGCGGATTTTCCGGATCCTTCTTCAGCACGCAGGGCGGCAAGACCGTGCGCGTGATCGTCATCTGCGCCTGCGCCGTCATCATCATCACGGCGATGACGCTCTTCATTCTGCGCCGCAGATCGCAGGAAAAATGATCAAAAACTTGAAAAAATACTGCTTTTTCGCGGTCGTACTGTCTGTGCTCCTGCTCTTTTCGGGATGCGCACGCAAAGACGGAAAGAGCGGGCTTGACGTATATTTTCCGTCCCTCGGACAGGGCGACTGCGCGGTATTCGTCACCGGAAGCGGCAAAACCGTGATCGTCGACGCGGGTCCCGCAGGATCCGCGGACGATCTGCGCGCGTTCCTTCTCAAAGAAAAGATCCGGACGGTCGATCTTCTGATCCTCACCCACTGCCACGCCGACCACGTCGGCGGCGCTGCCGTGATCTTCGACGAATGCAAGGTCGGAAGCGTCTGGTTCACGCCCGACGGCAGCGGCGGGTATACGGAAGAGGAGCTCGTCGACGCGATCGGAAAAAGCGGCGCCGATCATTCGGACGCCGCCGTCGGCAATTCTGCTTCCTTCGACGGTCTTTCGGTCAGCGTGATCCTCAGATCGACCGACGCGTCCGATCCGAACGAGAACTGTCCCGTCGTGCGCGTCACCTTCGAAGAAACGTCGTTTCTTCTGATGGCGGACGCGGGAGAAGAAGCCGAAAAGCTGCTTCTCAAGGAAGATCCGGCGCTTTTGACGTCAAATCTTCTGAAAGTCGGGCATCACGGCTCGGAAAACGGCTGCACGGAGGAATTTCTTTCTGCGGTATCGCCCGAATGGGCGGTCGTCTGCGCGGGCGACGCGAACGTCTACGCGCACCCGCACCGCAAATGTATCGAAGCGCTCGAGAACGCGGGCTGCAAAGTCGTTCTGACGTTGAACGGAACGCAAAGATTCCATTCCGACGGACGGAAGGTTTACAGAATCGAATAAAAAAACAGACCCCGAAGGGAGAGACTTCGTAAAGAAGTTCTCTCCCTTGGGTTTTGTATTCAGCCGGAATGACAGGAAGCATAGAAAACGCTCAGAGGAAATCCTCTGAGCGTTAACTTATAAATGAAAGGCATTAGTAAGACAAACCGGGATTT
>JAZLHQ010000219.1:0-9083 GCA_045616925.1 Eubacteriales bacterium
GTCGTGACCGCCGCGGTGGTAACTTCGGCGGTGGTAACGACCGCCGTCGTGCGTGTATCGGTCGTGACCGCTTCGGTCGTGACTTGCGCGGTCGTGATCTCCTTCGTGGTCGAATCGGGTTTCAGAGTCGTCGTCTCCTCGGCTTTCACGGGAAGAACCGTGATCGTTGCCGCCAGTAAAGCGAGCATCAGACAGGCGATCAGAAGCGTGGGACTTCTTTTCATCGATAATACCAACCTTTCGGTTTTTCGTTCGGTATCGGGGCTTTCAAACGCCCCCGACGCTATTCTGCCTTTTTCCCGGCATTTTATGCGGGAAAAAGTACGCAAAGAACGGAAAAACGGGAAAAATAAGGAAACTGACCGAAATGGAACTTGAAACCAAACGATTTACGAAAAACGACAGCGGCTTCACCTGCGCGCACTGCGGAAAAACGGTGCCGCCGATGGGGAGCAGCTCGCGCAATCACTGTCCTTACTGCCTCTGGTCGCTGCACGTGGATATTCAGCCCGGCGACCGGCTGAACGAATGCAGAGGTCTTATGGAGCCGATCGGCGCCGTCACCGACCCGCGAAAGGGCTATATCATCATCCATAAATGTCAGAAATGCGGCAAGATCGGCAGAAACAAAGCGGCTTACGGCTGCAGCGGTGAAGAGGACGATCTCAATCTGCTGATCAAACTGACGGCAAGGCATTTCTGAAAAAGGGAAGACGAAATGATCAACAAAGATACGCTGTCGACGCCCGAGCTCGCCTACCTCGGCGACGCCGTCTTCGAGCTTCTCGTGCGCGAAACGCTTATCGAAAAGGGTTTTCGCGGCTCGGGAGAGCTAAACGCCGAGGCAAAGAAATACGTGACGGCGCCCGCGCAGGCGGCTGCTGCCGAAAGGATCCTTCCGCTCCTTGACGAAAAGGAAGCGGGCGTTTACAGAAGGGCGCGCAACAGTCATACGGGGCACGTCCCGAAGAGCGCGGCGATCGCCGAGTACAGAGCGGCGACGGCGCTCGAAGCCCTGTTCGGCTACCTCAAAATCGAAAACGCGGACGGGCGGATCAGGGAACTGTTTTCCGCCGCTTATCCCGAAAATAACTGAAGTTAAAATACATTCTGAAAGGAAGAAAACAATATGTATTACATCGGAGTAGATCTCGGAGGAACCAATATCGCGGTCGGTATCGTGGACGAAAATTACAGGATCCTGAAAAAAGGCTCGACGCCGACGCTTGCCCACAGAGAAATGGACGAGATCATCGCCGATATGGCGAAGCTCTGCCATTCCCTCATCGGCAGTATGGATCTGAAAGTATCCGATATCGAAGCGGTCGGTATCGCGACGCCGGGAACGGCGAACAGCGATACGGGCGTTGTCGAATACGCGAACAACCTGCCGATGCGCAATTATCCGATCGCCGCAAAGCTCGGCGAGAAATTCCCCGCGAAGAAGATCCTCATCGATAACGACGCCAACGCGGCGGCGCTCGGCGAGGCGGTCGCGGGCGGCGCGAAGGGTGCCGCGGACGTCGTCATGATCACGCTCGGAACGGGTGTCGGCGGCGGCGTCATCATCGACCACAAGATCTATTCCGGCTTCAACCACGCGGGCGCGGAGCTCGGACACATGGTCATAGAGAAGGACGGCAGACCCTGCACCTGCGGACGCCGCGGCTGCTTCGAAGCGTACAGCTCCGCGACGGGACTCGTCAATATGACGAAGGAAAAGATGCTCGAAAACCCCGATTCCCTGATGTGGAAACTCTCCGACGGCAAAATCGAAAACGTCGGCGGCAAGACCGCGTTCGCGGCGATGCGCAAGGGCGATAAGGCGGCGAAGGAAGTCACCGACGCGTACATTTCCTACCTCGCGTGCGGACTCGGCAACATCATCAACATTTTCCAGCCGCAGATCCTCTGCATCGGCGGCGGCGTCTGCAACGAAGGCGATCCGCTGATGATCCCGCTCATCGAGCAGGTCGGACACGAAAACTACGCGAAGAACAGCGAAAAAGCCGTCAGGATCTGCAGAGCGCAGCTCGGCAACGACGCCGGCATCATCGGCGCCGCGGCTCTCGGAATGACGATCTGAACGGACGGAAATATGAAAGAAATCATTCTCTGCAAATACGGCGAATTGATCCTCAAAGGGCTCAACCGCAGTTATTTTGAAAACACGATGGTCCGTCAGATGCGCGAGCGCCTCAAGGATCTCGGACCCTGCGACGTGACTTATATGCAGTCCCTCGTGCGCGTTCTTCCCGAAAGCGAGGATTTCGACGTCGACGAGGCGTTCAGAAGATTGAAGACCGTCTTCGGCGTGTCGACCCTCTGCCGCGGCGTTGCCGTTGAAAAAACGCTCGACGCGATGCTCAACGCGGCGAAGGAATACTTGGCGCCGCAGCTTTTCGGCGTCAAGACCTTCAAAGTGGAGGGAAAACGCTCCGACAAGCGTTTTCCGCTCACGTCCCCCGAACTCGCGGGCGAGATAGGCGCTGTGCTTCTCGATACCGTTCCGGGACTCAAGGTCGACGTCAACGACCCCGAGGTCGTCGTCCGGGCGGAGGTCAGAAACGAATTCGCCTATATTTTAGGACCCTCGGTCAAGGGCGCGGGCGGAATGCCCGCCGGCACGAGCGGTAAAGCGCTGCTCCTTCTGTCGGGCGGCATCGACAGCCCCGTCGCCGGCTATATGATGGCAAGGCGCGGCGCGACCGTCGACGCCCTGCATTTCGAGTCCATCCCCTATACGAGCGAGCTTGCGCGGGAAAAAGTCCTGCGCCTTGCCAAAGAGGTCTGTGCCTATACCGGCAGTATGAAGGTGCATATCGTCTCCGTCACCGAGATCCAGGAAGAAATGCGCAAAGCGGGGATCGACGAATATTTCACGCTCCTTCTGAGAAGAAGTATGATGCGCCTTGCCAATATGGCGGCGAAACGCTATAACTGCGGAGCGATCGTGACGGGCGAAGCGCTCGGACAGGTCGCGAGCCAGACGATGCAGGCGCTGACCGTCACGAATCTCTGCGCCGAATATCCCGTCTTCCGTCCGTGCATCGGAATGGATAAGGAAGATATTATTAAGATCGCAAGACAGATCGGCACGTTTGAAACGTCCATCGAGCCGTACGAGGATTGCTGCACGGTCTTCACGCCGAAGCATCCGAAAACGCGTCCCGAACTCGATAAGCTTCTCGAAGAGGAGAAGAAGATCGATTTTGCGGCGCTCGAAGAGAGGGCGTTCAAGGGCATCAACACCGTCGTCGTACAACACGGAAATTATAAGGTATGAGAGAATATCCGAAAATCGTCGTCAATAAAAAAGCGGAGCGCGCGGCGCGCTCGGGGCACCCGTGGGTTTACGGGGAAGAAGTCGTTTCCAAAGAAGCGTGCGAAAACGGCGCGCTCGCCGATCTCTATACGGAAAAAAGGAAATGGCTCGGAACGGGATTCTATAACGACCATTCCAAGATCCTTCTCAGGCTCATTTCCGACAATACGAACGACCGCTTCGACCGCCTGTTCTGGCAGCGCCGGATCCGCTACGCGATCGCTTACCGCAAAACGGTGATGGGAGACGATTTCAGCGCCTGCCGCCTCATCTTCGGCGAAGCGGATCGCTTCCCGGGATTCACCGTCGACCGTTTTGAAAACGTACTCGTCACGGAGATCCTGTGCTTCGGCATCGATCTTCTGCGCGAAACGCTCTACGATCTGCTGATCGAAGAACTTTCGGCGATCGGCGTCCGGATCGACCACATCTACGAGCGCTCGACGGGCGCGCTGCGGCAAAAGGAAGGACTTGCCGACCGCGTCGGCTACTACGAAAAGCTCCCGAAGGGAAGCGGAACGGTCAGGATCTGCGAAAACGGCGTCTATTACGACGTCGACTACGAAAACGGACAAAAAACGGGCTTTTTCCTCGATCAGAAGTATAACCGTCTCTCGGCGGCGAAGATCGCTCGGGGCAAAAACGTCCTCGATTGCTGCACGCACACGGGCGCTTTTGCGCTCAACTGCGCAAAAGCGGGCGCCATGCACGTGACGGCGGTCGATATCTCCGAAGAAGCGCTCCGTATGTGCCGCCACAACGCCGATCTCAACGGACTTACCGAAAAAATGGATTTTCGGCAGGCGGACGTCTTTGATTTTCTCAAAGACCTGTCGGGGAAGAAGTCCGATTACGATTTCATCATCCTCGATCCGCCGGCGTTCACGAAAAGCACGGCGACCGTGCACAACGCCTATAACGGCTATAAGGAGATCAACACGCGCGCGATGCGCCTTCTTGGGCGCGGCGGCTATCTCGCCACCTGCTCCTGCTCCCACTTTATGACGGATCCGCTATTTGAGCAAATGCTGAAAGAGGCGTCGAACGACGCGGGGATTTCGATCAGAGTGATCGAATTCCGCCATCAGGCGCCGGATCACCCGATCCTCTTCGGCGTCCCCGAGACCGAATATCTGAAATTCTATCTCTTGCAAGTCGTATAAACCACCCAAAAGGAGAAAACTGAAATGAAAAAGCGGCTTTTGATTTTTTTGCCTCTAATTCTTTTGGTCGTTCTCCTTTTTTCGTGCCAAAAGAAAAGCGAACCGACCGAAAAACCGGAAACGACCCCCGGTACGACCGGGACGGCACCGGTGACGGTCACCTACGAGATCCCGAAGAAGAAAAAAACGCCCGTAAACGGCGTCTGCTGCCTCTCGTATTTCGTCGCGGGCGAGCAGAGGACCGTGCGCTCGGCTCTTGTGAAAAACGTGATGACGCTCTACCTGCCCGAAAGCGTCGATCAGAGCAATCTCGCGCTCTTTCTGACGGCGCCGGACGGTTACGACACTTATTTCAACGGGAAAAACGTCACGGGCAAGATCGTTTTCTGGAACGCGGCCGAAAATCCGGAAGCGAAATTCGGATCCCGTAAAGGCGCCGCTCTCGGCAAGAGCTATCCGATCAAAATCGTGACGGTCAAGGGACCGATCGTACTCCTTGATATTGACGACGAGAGGGGAGAACTCTCCGAAACGCTCGCCGATAAGGAAAAAGAGACGTTCTGCTTCGGTACGCTCTCCGTCGACGGCGAGCGGGAGATCGACGATTTCGTCGCGCCCTTCAGCGCGAACGGTCACGGCAACGCGACCTTCGGAAACGAGAAAAAAGCACTCAACGTACGCCTTTACGCCGAAGACGCCTGCGAAAACAAGGCAAAATACAGCGTTCTCGGTATGGATTACCGCTCCGACTGGACGCTGCTCGCGACGCAGAACGATTATACGATGTGCAGAACGGCGTTCTGCTTCGATATGGGCAGAAAGATCGGACTCGAAGGCACGCTTCACTGCGAATTCGCGCAGGTCTTCTTCGACGGCGCGTATAACGGACTCTACCTCGTCACGGAAAAGCAGAAGGACGTTCTGAAAGGCCTCGGGCTCAAAGCCGCCGAGTCCGACACGCTCGACGCCTCCTATTGCCTCGAACTCGACAACAGCCCGGACAAAAACTCCCCCTACTATTTCAAGACCGAAAAGGGAATGAAGATCACGATCCACACGCAGATCGAGGGCTGCAAATACGAAAAACTCAAGGCGTTCATAAACTCCGCCGAGCGCGCGATGCACAACAAAGACGGCGTCGATCCGAAGACGAACAAAAAACTTTCCGACCTCATTGACCTCGAATCCTTCGCAAAATTCCTGCTCGTGCGCGATTTCAGCTTCGATTACGACGCGATGACGAGTATGTGGTTCTATTTCGACGCGACCGATCAGAAACTCCACGCGGGTCCTCTGTGGGATTTCGACAACTCCCTCGGCAGACACGATTCGACGCCTTTTGCGCTCGATACCACCACCTGCACGACGACGTGCAAGGAGCGTGGAACGGACGACTGCTGGCTGCGCGTACTGTTCGGAAATTCCGTTTTCCGGAAAGCGCTCGACGAAGTGATGGAGGAATACGCCGACCTCTTTGAAAGAGATAATCCGGACGGATTCTGCGCTTTGTGGGATTCGTTTTACGACAGGGTCAGGGCTCCCGCGGATCTCAATCTTCTGCGCTGGCCGACCCATATCAAGGATCCTCCGAAAACGGAAAAATTTCCGTACGATACCTACGATAATTCAAAATTCGGAAAATATTTCGGCTGGGTGGGTGAATTCGTTTACGAACGCTGCCTCTATATCCCGTCGCTGCTCCACACTTGAATAATATTTGAGCAATTTCACAAATAATCTTGATTTTTTACGGGATTTATGATATAATACGAATAAATGAAAGGCTTGGAGGGAAGGCGAATGAAAAAACACCTGTTTTTCGTGTTTTTGCTTCTTTTGCTTTCGATTCTCTGTACGCTCGTTTCCTGTGAAAGTAAAACGCAGGCGGAACAGAGAGAAACCGAAGCCGTGACCGAAGAGCCCGAAACGGAGCCGATCACTTACGAATTGCCTGTACCGACCCCGCCGATCAGCGCCTCGGTCTATTGCCTCTCCTACCGGGTGTGCGGCGAGCAGCGCAATCTTTGCTCGACCTTCATAAACAAAAAAATGGTGCTCTTTCTCCCCGAATCGCTCGACCGGCATCATCTCGTGATGTATTGCCCATACGCGAGTGGCTACGAGGTCTTCTTCAACGACGAAAACGTGACGGACAGGATCTTCGAGTGGGACGTTTACGATACTCCCGAAGCGACCTACACGGTCCGTCAGAAGGGGAAGAACGTCGCGTCCTATCCGATCGAGATCGAGTATCTGCCGGGACCGATCGTCTCGCTCGACGTGGACGAATCGCGCGGAAAACTTTCCTTTTTGCTCGGAGGTACAAAGAAAACGTTTCTCTGCTACGGGGTCTGCTCCGTTGACAGCGTTGAGGACGATACGCAGGATTTCATCTCATATTATAATATGAACGCTCACGGCAACGCAACGCTCGGAAATCCGAAAAAAGCATTGAATGTCCGTTTTTATGAGAATGGGGCGTGTGAGGAAAAGGCAAAATACAGTATCTTCGGTATGGATTATCGCTCAAACTGGACGTTTCTCGCAACCCATAACGATTACACGCTGCTTCGTACCGCGTTTGCTTTCGATATGGCGAAAAAACTCGGACTCCGCGGAACGCTCAATTACCGCTTCGCGCAGGTCTATCTCAACGGACAGTACAACGGCTTCTACATCATTACGGAAAAGCCGCAGGACGTCCTCAAAGGTCTCGGGCTCAAGGAAGCCGATTCCGACACGCTCGAATTGTCCTACGCGCTCGAGCTTGACAACCACGCCGACACCTCGTCTCCCTACTTCTTCCGCAGTGACAAGGGAAGAAATATCACGGTACATACCGAAATCGAGGGTTGTCTTTACACGAAACTCAAGGACTTCATCAACTCGGCAGAGCGCGCGATGCGCTCAAAGGACGGCATAGATCCGCAGACGGGCAAACGCCTTGACGAACTGATCGATATCGAATCCTTTGCAAAAGCGATGATCGTGCGCGAATTCTGCTACGATTACGACGTCGTTTCGAGTTTGTGGTTCTATTACGACGGCAACGAGCACAAACTGTTCGCCGGTCCCGTCTGGGACTTTGACAACTCGCTCGGCAGACATGATATGACACCCATTATGCTCGACACGACGATCTGCGCGATGGCGGACACGTCGCGCGGCGGCGGCTTCTGGCTGCGCGTTCTCTACGAAAACCCCGTTTTCAGAGCGGAACTCGACAAGATCGTCAAACAGTATTCCGATCTCTTCGACGCCGACAACGAAAACGGATTGACGGAACTCTGGCACGGATATTACGCGCAAACGGTCGATATGATCCTTCCGAATTTCGTGCGCTGGCCGAGCGTTCTCAAGGATCCGCCCAAGACGGAATTGTTTCCGTACAACACCTACGACGGTACGAAATACGGCACGTATTTCGGCTGGGTAGGGGAGTTCATCTACGAGCGTTGTATTTACACGCCCAAAAATCTGAGTCAGCAAACCCAATAAAAATAAAGAAAAGAGGAAAAAAGCATGAAAAAGTATCTGGTTTTACTCACCGTTCTGCTCCTCGCTCTCTGCCTCGTCTTCGTCGCCTGCGACAAGAAAGACGATAAGACGGCAGACACGACGACCGAAGCGAACACCACCGAAAAGGTTGCGACTCTCGAAGCGACGACGACCGAAGAGGTCACGACCGCAGAGGTCACGACGGGACCCCTTCAGTTCCTCGATCAGACGATCGAAGTCTGGAGCTTTGAAGGCCTTCCCACCGAGACCATGACCGCTGACGGCACGACCCTCGAGTCCCGTGACGGCAACGCGAAGATCGGCGAAGCTTGGAACTTCCGCGGCAAGGCTGACGGCGGTTTCGAGAACAGCTTCTGCCTCGAGATCGAGCAGCTGAAGACCGACTGGCGTTACGACGCGATCCTTTACTTCAACGACAAGGCAGTCAAGGACTGGACCGGCGCTAAGGAAGTATGGCTCTACATCGACGCTGAAGACTACCTTGCAAGCTTCAAGCTTGACCTTGGTCTCGTCGATTCCACCGGTCTGATCTTCCCCCTTTCCCGTGACAAACAGGAATCTCCCGTCCGCGGACCTATCTACTTCCAGTGGGAAGACGGTTGGGAGGAAGGCGCTCTGAATGATTGGGGTCACGCAGAGTTCTACCCCGGCTTCAAGGGCTTCGTCCGTATCCCGGTCAGCATCTACTCCGGCGCGAAGGTCGACGGCGTTTTCGTAGATGTGCAGCCTGTTCTCACGAACATGCTCGGCATCTCCATCTACTTCGAAGACTATTCTTCTTCGAGCGGAACGATCCACATCGACTCCCTGCGCATCATGAAATAATGATGACAAAGGGGCTGTTAAAAAAGTCTCCCAAAAACGACAGAGACGTGAGCCGCAAAGCAACAATCTCTGTCGTTTCGCTTTCAGCGGGGAAAACCCCAAAAAAGGAAACGCAAAAAAGACCTACGCCGAAAATAAACTTTGACTTAGGTTTCAATATTGTGAGATTCGGATTTTCAAGCGGTCATTGCAGGTCGGAGCTTCTTATTATAAAACTTATAGAGGTTAAAACCGATAGCAATCAAAGAAAA
>JAZLHQ010000220.1:0-2112 GCA_045616925.1 Eubacteriales bacterium
ATCTACCGCAAGTGTACGGAAATGACCGTCAGCGGTCCGAAGCAGCTCTGCATCGACGGCGAGGTCCTGCCGCTCGAAAAAGCGACGATCTCGATCGTGCCGAACGCCCTGACCGTGCGCGTCAAAAAACAGCTTTCATAATACGAAAAAAACGGCGGGTCGATGAGCCGCCGTTTTGATTGATCGTTATTCGGGCATAATGCATCCGTAGTCACCGTCCTCGCGCACGTAAACGACGTTGACTTCTCCCGTCGCCTCGTTCTTGAAGACGTAGAAGGAATGCTCGAGCAGATTCATCTGCATGACCGCTTCCTCGACGGACATCGGCTTGAACGGGAACGATTTGTAGCGCACGTTGAACGCGACGTCGTCGCTGACGTCGATTTCCGTGTCTACGAAACTGTCGGAGCCCTTGACGAAGACGCCCTCGCGCAGTTTCTTTTCGAGTCTCGTCTTATTGCGGCGGATCTGACGCTCGATCACGTAAACCGCGTTGTCAAGCGCGTTCTGATACGTTTTGTCCGATTTCTCCGCACGGTAGATCGTGCCGCTGCTGAAAAAGGTGACTTCAACCGTTTCGAGATTGTTCTTCTTGCGAAGTACGACGTCCGCCTCTACGTCATCTCTGAAATACTTCTCGAATTTGCGAAGTTTCTTTTCGATGATCGGTTTCAGGCTTTCGGGAACTTCCGTCTTTTTTCCGTTGATCTTGATTTTCATAGCAAGTCTCCTTTTCCGATATATTGCAGTCTTCCCTGCAACTTTACTTTATCATATTTTGTGTGATTTGTCAATATATATTTATAAAATTTTCTGAATTTTGTTTGAATTGCACACAAAATCCGACAAAAAAAGCGCATCCGCTGACCGGATGCGCTTTTGTTTTACTTGTTGGAAAGTTTTTCGTCGATTGCGTTCGCCGCAGTTTTTCCGGCGCCCATCGCGAGAATGACGGTCGCGGCGCCCGTGACGGCGTCGCCGCCCGCGTAAACACCTTCAAGGCTCGTTTCGCCCGTTTCTTCCGTGACGATGATGCCGCCGTGCTTATTGACCTCGAGTCCTTTCGTCGTCGATTTGATCAGCGGGTTGGGGCTCGTGCCGATCGAAATGATCACGCAGTCGACGTCGAGAACGAATTCCGATCCCGGAACCTCGACGGGACGTCTTCTGCCGGAAGCGTCCGGCTCGCCGAGCTCCATACGGATGCATTCCATACCGGTGACCGTGCCGTTCTTCGGATCGCGGCGATCGTCGGGATTGTCGTATCCGAGGATCTTCGTCGGGTTATTGAGGAGTTTGAATTCGATTCCCTCCTCCATCGCGTGCTCGACCTCCTCGCGTCTTGCGGGAAGTTCTTCGAGTCCGCGGCGGTAGACGATATAGACGTGCTCGGCGCCGAGGCGCAGCGCGGTACGCGCGGCGTCCATCGCGACGTTTCCGCCGCCGACGACGGCGACGTTCCTTGCCTTCATGATCGGCGTCGTGGAATCTTCGCGGAACGCTTTCATCAGGTTGTTGCGCGTCAGGAACTCGTTTGCGGAGTAGACGCCCTTGAGCGATTCTCCCGGAATGCCCATAAAGCGCGGAAGTCCCGCACCGCTGCCGATGAATACGGCTTCAAAGCCGTCTTCCATCAGTTCTTCGATCGTCAGCGTCTTGCCGATGACCATATTGGTCTCGATCTTGACGCCGAGTTTTTTGAGAAGATCGACTTCCTTCTGCACGATCTTCTTCGGCAGACGGAATTCGGGGATACCGTAGACGAGCACGCCGCCGGCGAGGTGAAGCGCCTCAAAAACCGTGACGTCGTAACCTTTTTTCGCGAGATCTCCGGCGCAGCTGAGACCGGAAGGACCGCTTCCGACGACCGCGACGCGGTGTCCGTTCTTCTCGGGAACCGTGATATTGCCCGTGTCGTGCGCGTTGTGCCAGTCAGCGACGAATCTCTCGAGTCTGCCGATACCGACGGGCTCGCCCTTGATTCCGCGAACGCACTTGCTCTCGCACTGGCTCTCCTGCGGGCAGACTCTGCCGCAGACGGCGGGCAGGCTCGAGGACTCGGAAATAATGCGGTACGCGCCCTCAAAATCTCCTTCTCTCACCTTTGCGATG
>JAZLHQ010000221.1:0-8723 GCA_045616925.1 Eubacteriales bacterium
TCGGGGCTACCGTCAGAGGGGCGAGCATTCCGCCGCTGACCGCGAGATACGCGCTTTCGGCGAGTTCTTCGTCCGTTTTATCGTCCATTCTGAGGATCGCGATGCCCGAAACGCCCGGCTGTGCGGTCAGGGACATTCCGAACGAATTGCAGGTGATATTGCCCGACATGAGAACGATCAGACGGTGTTCGCGATCCGTGAACGTCCCGTTTTTGCAGGGTGCGCCCGCCTTCGCGCGCAGAAGGATCGCCTTGACGAACCGCTTTTTCAAGGGATAGCGCGCGTAACAGACCGCCGAGCAGTAGGCGGGCAGGATAAAGCGAAGGCAGAGCGGCTCGCAGGTGCGGATCGTTCTCAGAAACGCGGGTTCACTGCACGCCGTGTTCTGCACGTAAGCGTCCCACAGATCCTCTTCGTGCAGAAATTTTTCGGGATCGAGCGGCAGGTAGAGTCTGGTGCCCGAGCGGGCGTATTTTTCGTCGATCTCCGTTCTGCAGGCGTTGGAAACGTCTCCGAAATCAAAGACGAGCGAGCCGAAAGAGAGCGGCGCCGCGCCCGACAGGGTGATATCCGTCAGATGCGCGTCCTCCCCTTCGATCAGAAGTCCGCCGCCGAAGGAAAAGCGCTTCGGCGCTTCTTTTGGAATCCTTAACTTTTTTCTTTTTTCGTTTTTTACGCTTTTTCCGGCCATTTCACGCGTTTCCGTTCTCCCAGTATTCAAGACCGTCCTCGCCGTCGGACATCGAAAGTCCCTCGAAATCCCGCTGCCTCAGGACCTCGTAGACGGCGATCGCGACGCTGTTCGAGAGATTGAGACACCTGAGCGTTCTGCGCATCGGGATGCGCACGCACCGCTCGGCGTTCTTTTCGATCAGATCCTTCGGGAGTCCGCAGGATTCTTTCCCGAAAACGAGGAAAATGCGCCCGTTTTCGCCCGAATAGTCGTATTCCGCGTAATTCTTCTTCCCGTGCGCGGAGAAGAAGACCATTTTTTCGTTCTTGTTCTTTTCGAGAAAATCGTCGAGATTTTCGTAGTAGGTGATATCGAGTTTGTCCCAGTAATCGAGTCCCGCGCGTCTTAAAAGGCGGTCGTCCGTCGAAAATCCGAGCGGTTTCACGAGGTGGAGCGACGCGCCGGTAACGGCGCAGGTGCGGGCGATATTGCCCGTATTCTGATGGATCTCCGGCTCCACGAGGACAACGTTGATCGAATTCATTTCATATTCCTTCGTTTTTCCGTATTTTTCCTTATTATACCGAATAGTCCCGAAAATTGCAAGCATTTATTAACATTTTGTACGCGACATTTTCACAAGTTTTATGTATAATCAAGATGTATTATTATATGTAATTATGCCATTTTGAAAGGATCTTCCCCATGAGTCTCTTTACGAAAATTTTCGGAACGTACAGCGAAAAAGAATTGAAGCTGATCCGTCCCGTCGTCAAAAAGATCGAAGACCTCGCCGACCGTTTCTCAAATATGAGCGACGACGAGCTTCGCAATATGACCCCCCTGCTCAAGGAACGCTATAAAAACGGCGAAACGCTCGACGATCTTCTGCCCGAGGCGTTTGCGCTCGTCAGAGAAGCCGACGACCGAATCCTCGGTAAGCGCCCGTTCCACGTCCAGCTCATCGGCGGCGTCGTTCTGCATCAGGGACGCATCGCCGAAATGAAGACCGGTGAAGGCAAAACGCTCGTCGCCACCCTTCCCGCCTATCTGAACGCGCTGACCGGAAACGGCGTGCACATCGTCACCGTCAACGAATATTTGGCGCGTCTCGGCGCCGAAGAAATGGGCCGCGTCTACGAATTCCTCGGGCTTTCGACGGGGCTCATCATCCACGACCAGTCCAAAGAGGAAAAGCAGAAGGCTTACAACGCCGACATCACCTACGGCACGAACAACGAGTTCGGATTCGACTATCTGCGCGACAATATGGCGACCTACTCCGAAAATCTCGTGCAGCGCGGTCACGCCTTCGCGATCGTCGACGAGGTCGACTCGATCCTCATCGACGAAGCGAGAACGCCGCTCATCATCTCCGGCGAAGGAGAAAAATCCACCGAGCTTTACGAAAAAACCGACCGTCTCGTTTCCCGTATGCGCTTCTTTACGATCAAGGAGATCGACTCGAAGCAGTCGACCGACACGGTCGACGTCGATCCGAGTGCCGACTATATCGTCGACGAAAAGGCGCGCACCGCCGTTCTGACCGCAAAGGGTATCGCCGAAACGGAGCGCTTCTTCGGTTTTGAAAACCTCGCCGATCCCGAAAACAGCGAGATCGCGCACCACGTCAACCAGGCGATCAAGGCGCACGGCGTCTTCAAGAAGGACGTCGACTACCTCGTCAAGGATGGGCAGGTGCTGATCGTCGACACCTTTACCGGCCGTATCATGCCCGGCAGACGCTGGAGCGACGGTCTGCATCAGGCGATCGAAGCGAAGGAACACGTCACCGTCGAAAAGGAGAACAAGACGCTCGCGACGATCACGTTCCAGAACTACTTCCGTATGTACAAAAAGCTCTCCGGTATGACGGGTACCGCCCTCACCGAAGAGAACGAGTTCAGAGAGATCTATTTCCTCGACGTCGTCGAGATCCCGACGAACAAGCCGATGATCCGTATCGACCATCCGGACGTCGTTTACAAATCCGTCAAGACGAAATACGAAGCGATCGTGCGTCAGGTCAAGGAATGCGCCCTGAAGGAGCAGCCCGTTCTGATCGGTACCGTTTCCGTCGAGAAATCGGAGATCCTTTCAAAGCTTCTCAAGATGAACGGCATCAAGCACACCGTTCTGAACGCGAAATACCACGAAAGAGAAGCCGAGATCGTCGCGATGGCGGGTAAACCCGGCACCGTTACGATCGCCACCAACATGGCGGGACGCGGTACCGACATCATGCTCGGCGGCAACCCCGAATTCCTCGCCAAGCAGGAGATGCGCGCAAACGGCTATCCCGAAGACGTCATCATCCTGGCGATCGGCTCTTCCCTCTCCGTTTCCGAAGAGGTACTTGCCGCGCGCGAGGTCTTCAAGGGACTCTTTGAAAAGTACAAGAAACAGATCGAGCCCGATTACGAGAAAGTGGTCGCGGCGGGCGGTCTCTTCATCATCGGTACCGAGCGGCACGAATCCCGCCGTATCGACAACCAGCTGCGCGGACGTTCCGGCCGTCAGGGCGACCCCGGTGAATCGCGCTTCTATCTCTCGCTCGAGGACGACCTTATGCGTCTCTTCGGCGCCGAGCGCATCCTCGGCATCGCGCAGCATCTGCCCGACGATCAGCCGATCGACGCGAGGATCCTGTCGAACTCGATCGAATCCGCGCAGAAGCGCCTTGAGGACAACAACTTCTCTCGCCGCCGCCACGTCATCGAATACGACGACGTCATGAACCAGCAGCGTCAGCTCATCTACGCGCAGCGCCGCGAGGTCCTCGACGGTCTCGATATGCACGACAAGATCACCGATATGATCCGTCAGACGATCGAAAACGCCGTAAGCAGCGTCACGGCGTCCGAAAATCCCGCCGAATGGGGATTCGACGATCTGCGCACGCATTTCTACGGCTATCTCTGCGGAAAGGACGATTTCATCTACACCCCCGAGGAGCTTGCAAATCTCACGCCCGAATCGATTTCCGGAATGCTGATCGACCGCGCGATGGAGATCTACCGTCAGAAGGAAGCGATCTTCACGCCCGAAAATATGCGTGAGATCGAGAGAATCCTTCTGCTTCGCAACGTCGACCGCAACTGGGTGGATCACATCGACGCGATGGACGATTTGAGAGGCAGCATCGGTCTCAACGCCTACGCGCAGCGCAACCCGATCACGGAATACAAGATCGTCGGCGCCGATATGTTCGACGAGATGATCGCCGAGATCCGCGAAGGCACGGTGCGCGACGTTATGTGCGTGCGTCTGCAGCAGCCTCTGAAGCGCGAACAGGTCGCGAAGGTCACGGGCGAAGGCTTTGAGGGCGACGAGCCCAAGCAGCCGAAGAAGCCCGTCGTCAAGCGCGTGCAGACTGTCAATCCGAACGATCCCTGCCCCTGCGGAAGCGGACTCAAATACAAAAAATGCTGCGCTCTGAAGGAAAACAAATAAGCCGGAGGATCTATGGGTTTCGGAATCTTTTTGTTCGCTTACACGTTCATCCTTGACGTCGGCGTTTCGATCAACGCCGAATACGGCATCGGTTTTGACGTGTTTCCCGATCTCATCGGCTATATCGTTCTTCTGATCGCTTTGCGGAAAATCGCCGCCTACGACAAGGATTTCGGGCGTACGGGAACGGTTTCGCTCCTGCTTCTGCCCGTCGGGCTTCTGACGCTCGGCTTTCAGATCGGCGCTTGGGCGGGGCTTGACCCAAAAATCTGCGCGGACGCGCTGAACGTGCTCGGCACTGCCAAATGCGTCCTGCTTTTCCTCTTCCATCTCTGCTGGCTGCCGGCGCACGCGAAGCTTTGCTCGTCGATCGGACTCGACGGGCTCGCGAAAGCCTCCCGCGTATCCTGCGTTTTATCGTGCGTCTTCTGGGCGCTTTTCGGTCTGCAGCCGCTTCTTTCCTTCGTTAAGATCAACGTTCTCGTCAATATCCTTCTCTTTCTGACGGCTTTTCTCTTCTATATCGTGCTTTTCCTCAATCTGATCATTCTGTGGCGTTCTTATCAGATGATCGGCTACGAAGGAGAAGAGATCCCGACCGACGTGCGTCATCCGCTCATCGTTTGGCTCGAAGAACACCGCAAAAACGACAAATAAAGGAGATTATATGGGTCTTTCCTATCTTCTGATCGGATTCTTCTTCCTTCTGAATCCGAACGCGAACGTCATCGACGTTCTGCCCGATTTCATCGGGTATATCTTCATTCTGAAAGGACTTTACGCGTTCAGCCGGGTCAGCCGCGATTTTTCGGACGCGTACGCGTCGTTCAAGTCCCTTTTGTGGATCTCGATCGTCAAGCTGCCTTTGTCCGCGATCGCACTGCTCGTCAGCGAGAGCGAGCGGCTCTGGCTGCTCGTCATCGCCTTCATCGTCGGCATTTTCGAAGCGTATTTCGGTTACGTCGCGTTCTCGCGCTATTTTGAAGCGCTCGCGATCACGTCGCCGAACGCCTCCGAGGACGGCAGCTACAAACCTTCGGTTTTCGCGGGTTACGACGGTCTGCGCGCGTTTTCGCTCGTGTTCATGATCCTGAAGCCGATCCTTGCCTGCCTGCCCGAGTTGGCTCTTCTCTCCCCCGCACACGGCGAAGTGACGCTTGACGGGGTCCGGAACACCGAAAAGCTCTATCCCTTCTGTCTGATCGCCGCTCTGATCATCGGTCTCGTCGTCGGGATTTTGTGGTACGTGCGCGCAAGACGCCACGTCAAAGGGATCCTTGAAGACCGGACGTACCTTGACAAGTGGGAAGAGATCTATCAGTCCGAATTCGCGGGCATCGGCGAGCGCGTCACGCGCGCGCGGCTCGGAACGATCCTTTCGCTCGTCACGCTCGGCGCGATCTTCTCTCTGAAATTCGATTTTGACGGCGTCAACTATCTGCCCGCATTCATTTCGGCGTCTCTGTGGCTCGCGGCGATCCTTTTCATCCGGAAAGACGCTCTGCTCCGTCAGAAAAACGCTTATCCGTTCGCGCTCGCCCTCACCGTCGTCTCCTTCGTTTACTGGATCTGCAATCTGATCTTCGTCAAGTCCTTTATGGTCATCGACAAAAATACGATCGGTCTGACGCTCTCCTACGCCGAGCAGTTGTCTCTCGAACTCAAGCACAATTTCACGCGCATTTACGAATTCATCGGGCTTTGCGTTCTTGCGTTTCTTGAGACGGTTGCGATGATCCTCGTCGTGCGCTCGCTCTCGAATTCGCTCAAAGGCGTGACCCGCAATTACACGGGACACGAAAGTCTCAACGACGAGGAGGAAGCTCTATCCTCCATGAACGTTTTTGAAGAGGAAGAACACCGTTCGCTCGTCGTTTTATCGAAATTCTTCGGTATTTTCGGCTATGTATGCGCTGTATCGGATCTCGTGAAAGTGGCGCTTTCGGCGATCCTTCCCGTCTTCTGGATCGCGGACACGCTCCTTCACGTCGGGTTCCTCATCGTGACGCTCATCTACTGCTCCAAGCTCCGCGAAGCGATCGGAAATAAGTATTACGAATAAAAAACGGAGGATTTTTCCTCCGTTTTTTTATAGTTTCAGTACAGCGACGACCTCTTCATCGTCGTATTCGCCGTTTTCGGTGAAGCCGAATTCGTGATAAAGCTTCTTTGCAACCTCGTTCTCCGGCTCGTAGGACAAATAGCAGTATTCCGCTTTGCCGCACGGGAACGATCTGATGAAACCGAGCGCGAGTGAAAGCGCTTCTCTGCCGTAGCCGCGGCGCTGGTATTTTTCGTCGATCATCAAACGCCAGAGCCCGTAATTTTTGCGTGCGATCTTCGGATTTCCTTCGTAGGAATCGTCCACGTCATAACTGATCATCAGAAATCCGACGGGCAAATCGTCATCGTAGATCCCGAACGGGAACGCCTGCCCGCCGCCAACGGTCGCAAGATACGCTTCGACGAGGCTCATATCGTTCGGCGCGACGAAATCTTCCTGCCCTTTTCCGACCTTCAGTTTCAGAAGATCCCAGGCGTTTTTATACGTTACTTCTTCAAGATGCAGCATATTTTCTCCCGTTATTTCTTTTTCTCGGGGTACCATACCGTTCCGGACGTGTGAAAAGCGCCCGGATTTTTTTTGACGAAACGCTTGACGATCGGGCGCTCGAGGATACGCTTTGCACGGAAGAAAAGGTTCGTCTTGTCCTTGATGGGAGGCACGAGGATCGAAGCGCCCAGACGGGCGAATTTCGCCCCGCAGACGTCCGTGAAGATCTGATCGCCGAGGGCGGCGACTTCATTTTTCGGCACGCCGAAATCCTTAACGGCTTTGTTGATCGCGCCCGTAAACGGCTTTCTCGCCTTTCCGTAGCAGCGGTAGCCGAGGGGTTTGTTGAAAATTTCTGCGCGCGTCACTTCGTTGTTAGAAACGAAAGCGAACGTGATCCCGCCCTGTTTCATTTTTTCGAACCATTCGAGTACCGAAGGCGTAGGCTCGGGATCGTCGTAGGTGACGAGCGTATTGTCGATATCGCAGACGATGCAGCTGATCCCGATTCCTTTGAGAAATGCGGGAGAGATATCGTAAATCGTGTCGAAAATGTAATCCGGTGCAAAAAGTGCCATATCCGTTCCTGCCGTTTTTCGTATATTTTTTCGCAAAATTGCAGATA
Source organism: Eubacteriales bacterium (assembly GCA_045616925.1). Lineage (GTDB taxonomy): Bacteria > Bacillota > Clostridia > Oscillospirales > CAG-272 > JAZLHQ01. Next base: position 7,306 of record JAZLHQ010000221.1, read on the forward strand.
TTGCCGATGTAAATCCCTTTTTGAAAGGAAATAATGATGGATCTCAACAAAAAAGAGTACGCGGCGTTTGCCAAGAAGCACCGCAAAAAATCCGCTCTTTTTACCGATTGTCTGAAGGCTTTTTCGGTTGGCGGGACGATCTGCCTCTGCGGGCAGATCCTCAAAACCGTTTTTCTGAAACTCGGCGCGTGCGAAAAGGATTCGGGGACGCTCGTCTCCGTGACTCTGATCTTTTTGACGGCGATCCTCACGGGAGCCGGCGTCTTCGACAGGATCGCAAAGCACGCGGGCGCCGGCACGCTCGTGCCGATCACAGGCTTTGCGAACGCCGTCGTCTCCCCGGCGATCGACAACAAGGCGGAGGGGATCGTCTCGGGGCTCGGCGCAAAGATCTTCATCATCGCGGGACCCGTCATCCTTTACGGAACGCTCTCATCGGTCGTTTACGGCGTCGTTTTGCAGCTGATCCGCGTTTTTCGGGAGGTTTTATGATCATAAAACTCAGAAATCCCGCAGGGATCCTCTCATCGTCCGCCGTCGGCGGCAAAGCGGAGGGCGCGGGGCCGCTCGGCAAAAAATTCGATCTCATCGAGATAAACGACCGCTTCGGCAAAAGAACGTGGGAGCAGGCGGAGGCGGAGATGCAGAATCTGGCGCTCTTCTACGCTCTTAATAAACGCGGTCTCAAGGACACGGATCTCGACGGCGTTTTCGCCGGAGATCTCGTCAATCAATGCACGAGCTCGACCTTCGGGCTTCTCGAATACGACACGCCGCTCATCGGTCTTTACGGCGCGTGTTCGACCGCCGCCGAGGCGATCGGACTCGCTTCCCTCTTCTGCGACGCGGGGTACGGCGAACGTTTTGCCGCCGTCACGTCCTCACATTTCTGCTCCGCAGAGCGGCAGTTCCGTTTTCCGCTTGAGTACGGCGCGCAGCGCACGCCGACCTCGCAGCACACGGTGACGGGCTCCGGCGCGTTTATTCTTGCGAAAAATGCGCAGAACGCGCCCGATTACTGCGCGAAGGTCACGGAAGTCATGTTCGGGAAAAGCGTGGATTCGGGCATTTCGGACGCTAATAATATGGGCGCCGCAATGGCGCCCGCTGCCGCAAATTCGCTTTGCTCTTATTTCCTCGAAAGCGGCAGAAAACCGGATGATTTTGACAAAATCGTCACCGGAGACCTCGGATACGAGGGCAGTTCCATCCTGCGGGAACTGATGAAGACGCGCGGTTTCCCGATCGGCGGCAACTACGAGGACTGCGGACTTCTCGTTTACGATCCCCTGAAGCAGGATATGCACGCGGGCGCTTCCGGATGCGCCTGCAGCGCCGTCGTGCTTGCCCTTCACTACCTGCCGATGCTTGAAAACGGAGAAATCTCCGATATGCTTTTCGTCGGCACCGGCGCGCTT
>JAZLHQ010000222.1:0-7102 GCA_045616925.1 Eubacteriales bacterium
CTGCGAGCGCGGCAAGGACAGCGAATATCTGACGGGAAGCGGCATCAATATCGGCCTTTGGAACCGCCGTATGCAGGAGTTTTACGAGTGCGTGCGAAACGGCGCGAAGCCTCCCGTCGGACTTCGCGACCATTATGAAACGGTCGCCGCCATGAACGCCGCGTACGAAAGCATTTCGACGGGCAAAACGGTCAGGTTTACCGAAGAAGACCGCACGATATGATTCAAAAAACGCTCCTTATCGGAGCGTTTTTTGTATGCCTCCCTTGTGCAAAGGGAGGTGTCAACCGAAGGTTGACGGAGGGATTGTGGGCGAACGGAACGAAACGTCTTCACCTGTGCCGTTTCCTTACAATCCCTCAGTCTCGCCGTTGGCGAGCCAGCTCCCCTTGCACAGGGGAGCCGTGAGAATCCCGAATACGCGCTTTTCGTCAAAAAAGCCAGCTCCCCTTGCACAGGGGAGCCGTTTTCCACGGCGCACTTTTATCATTTCTCCGCTTTCAGCATCGAGTCGATGCGTTCGCGGATCGAATTTGCCTTGAGATCGTCGAGGTCGTAAACGTCGATGCCGAGTTCCGACGCGCGGTGGCGCGTGACGCTTCTGCACCGCTCCGCCGTGACGATCGCCGCCTTCGCGCCCTTGCCGCCGAAGCGATCTCTCAGGATCGACAACTCGTTGAGCGCTTCGGTCGTGACGGCGCAGGTCTTGCAGCTGATGAAAACGGGCATGATCCCGCGCATCGCCATGACGTCGATCTCGTTCGTCACGCCGTCGCGCGCGTGGACGCCTTCCCAGTCGACGACCGCACTCGTCACGACGTCGCCGAAGAAGCCGGAAAGCGTACATTCCCGCCAAACGTAAAGCTCAAGCACGCTGCCGACGTCCCGCAGCCATGAGCGGATCTGCTGATCCTTGAACGTGAACGAAACGCGCTCCGTGCCGATCGCGAGATTTTTGACGTATCCGATCTTCTCAAGCGCCGCAAGGATTTTGACGGGCGCCGGAACGTACCGTCCCTGCTCCGCTTTGACGGAGAGGGGAGAATCGACCTTTAAGGACATTTTCTGCCCGTTTTTGTTCTGCGAAACACTCTGCAGATAACTGACGGCGCGGGTCCAGTCCGAACGGTTGTCAAGATATATTTTGAAAAATGCGTCGAACGTGTCCGCGTATTTTGAGAGGACTTTGTTGTCGACGCGCCCCTGCCGCAAAGATCCGCCCGCCATCAGAAAACAGTCTTCGACGGTGTGGGTCAGCGTGCAGGTAAGACGGTCGGCGAAATCCGCGCCGACGACGTTATAGAAGCATCCGCTCTTTCGGCTGTAAGTGAAAGCGGGGATATTGAGTTCGGAACAGACGGCGCCGCAAGCGAACAGCGCGGATTCCGACCCGCCCGTGATATCGACGACGCAGCCGGGATATTCCGAACTGATCTTTCTTAACTGTTTTTCGATTTTTTCCGCCGATAAAAGACTCGATTCAACGAAAATCAGCTCGGTTTCGAGTCCGCGGTGTCTGAAATACGCGCACAATTTCGATTTGATCTGCTTGTTCTGCGCGATCTCGGACGGGCAGAGAAAGACCGTCCTCTGCGGTCTGAAGACCTCGGACGCCAGAACGTTTTCGATCGGCCGTTCGTCGTATAATTCGATCAAAGTATCCATTGTAGACTCCGTTTTTACTTGACGCGGATCAGCTTGCGATCCTCGATTTTGTAAATGACGTCGCATTCGTTCGCAAGACTCATGTGATGCGTGACCATCAGAAGCGTCTTGCCGTTTTTGACCTGCCGGATCGAATCGATCACGGCTTTTTCCGTCTCCATATCGAGTGCGGCGGTCGCCTCGTCCATCACGAGAAGCTCGAAATCCTTGTAGAGCGCGCGTGCGAGCGCGATACGCTGCCGCTGACCGCCCGAAACGCGCGATCCATTAGGCCCCAGCACCGTATAGATGCCGCCGGGCATCTTGTCGACGTCGGAAAGCACTTTGACGCAGTCAAGACACGCGCGGACCTTATCGTCGTCGATCTCTTCTTCGTCTGCGAAGAAGGCGACGTTGTTTCTGACGGTCTCGCCGTTCAGCCAGATCTGCTGCGGAATGTAGCTGACGATGCTGCCGAGATCGGCGCGGCAGGGACCTTCGGCGTCCGCGCCGTCCACGATGTCGAAATCGTCGTAGTAAATATGTCCGCCGTCGGCCTTCAGAAGTCCGAGCAGAAGGTCGAGAAGCGTCGTTTTGCCGGCGCCGGAGACGCCGATGACGGCGACCGCTTTGCCGACGGGTATCTCGGCGGACGCGTTTTCGAAGATCGGCTCGCCGCCGGGATACGCAAAGGAAAGATCCTTGATGACGAGCCCTTTTTCAAAACGGATCGCGTGCTCGCGAAGGAGCGATCTTTCGGCTTCCCGCGCCTTGTAGCGGTCGTACCGCTCAAGATTCTCGCTGAGGGAATCGTACGATTTGGAGGCGTAGCTCGCGCTGTTGACCGTGTTGACGATCCCGTTCGCCATCGGGAGCATTTTCATCAGCATCGAGACGTAAACGACCATCGAGGACAGAATCGAGATCGGATTGAGACTGAAGACCATGAGACCGGCGAGGAAAACGAACAGCGCCGCCATCACGGCGTTCGAAAGCACGATGCCGATCATGCCGCTGTAAAGGCGGTATTCGCTCATCACGTCGGCGTAGCGCTTGCTCGTGTCGGAGAAGCGCCGCGTCATTTTTTCGGAGCGGTTGTCGATCTTCATCTCGCGGAAGACGCCGTAGGCGGTCGTGATCTGACCGTTCGAGCGGATGGCAAGCTCGCGGCGCTTTTCGCCGAACGCCGCCATTCTTTTTTTGAAATAAAGACCCGAAACGAGCATATAAAGGACGACGACGAGGGAAGTCGCCGCGCCGATCGCGCCCGACGAAAGGATCAGAAGCACGCAGTAGCCGATCAGGGAAACTGCGTGGATGACGAGGGAGATCGCGCCCGTCAGGATGCCGAGAGACGCGGAAGCGTCCTCTCTGACTGCGGTGAGCGCGTGGGATACGTCGCGGTCGTTGTGCGCGCCGAGGTCTTCCTTCATAATGAGGTCGTAGACCTTGACGGACAGCTTCTGCGAGCTTTCATAGACGAAAACGTTCGAGATTTTCTTGCACAGGATCTCGAAGAAGATCCTGAGAAGAGATACTGCCGCCATCACGATCGACAGAACAACGTATTTTTTCTCCGCGCGTCCGTTCTCGAGCACGCTCCTGATCACCGTCAGGATCACGGAAAAACCGAGCAGGTCAAAGACCGGCGCTATGAAGCAGAGAAGGGAGTAGATCCCCAAAGTCCGGCGATCTTTTTGATCGATCACCGATAGAAGATATCTGCATTTTGCGATCATCCGTATCCTCCGTTGGGCAAAATTCGTCACATTTTTTTCATTATACAACAACCGGCGGATTTTTGCAAGATTTCCGTAAATCTTTTTTTGTTTTTTGACGAAAGAACGCTTGATTTTTGAAAAACACTGTGCTATAATCCTGCTTGCACAATGGAATGAATTGCGTAAATCGAATAGCGAATAAATGAGGAAAACGAGGTCTTGCGGGCAAATATGGGAACTGTTCTCGTGCCTGACTATTTTGCGGATTTTCATTGTAAATGCGGAGAATGCCGCCATCCGTGCTGCGACGGCTGGGGCATTAATATCGACGAACACGAGTATTTCACGCTTTTGGGGATCGCCTGCAGCAAGCGCCTTCGCAATAAGCTCGACGACGCGTTCGTGATGAACAGTCCGGCGACGAAGGAGTCGTTTGCCTCCATCCGCCCGAACTATCTCGAGCAGTGTCCGATGCTCGACGACGACGGACTCTGCCTTCTGCAGAAGGAGAAGGGAGAGGACGTATTGCCGCTCATCTGCCGCGTCTATCCCAGAGCCGTCAAAAAGTACGGAGATCTGCACGAAGTCTGTATGTCGTGCAGCTGCGAAGCGACCGTCGAGCTCCTTATGAAGAAAAGCGAGCCGCTGACGCTCGGAGAAAGCCTTGAAAAGCTTCCTTTCGACGGATTGCCCGTCTATGAAAAAGACCCCGAGAAGGACAGGATGCGCCACGCGGTCATCGCGGCGATGTCCGATTTCTCGATCCCGATCGAAAAGCGTGTCGGCATCGTCGCAAGCATCGTCGCGTCCTGCCCGATGAAGAGATCGGACGATAAAAAGACCGCGCTCGAAAAGATCCTCTCTTTCATACGCACAATCGAACGCGGAAGCGAAAGTATGCGAACGTGCGCGGATCTTTCGCTCGGGATCTTTTCCGGAAACGAAGATCCGCTTCCTGCCTATCTTGCGGCGGAAAAGCATCTTTACGAAGTGATCCCGGATCTCGAAAACGTCGCGGGACGGATCATTTCCAATCATCTTCTTTACGAAAGCTTCCCCTATACGCCGGGATGCCAAAGCCCCGACGACGCGCTCGCGGCGTTTCTGACGGCGCTCGCGATGCTGAAAGTGCTCGCCGTCGGCGCGATGGCGAAGACCGACGATCTTTCCGTGTTCGCTGATACCCTCGCTTTTGCAAACCGATTCGTCGAACATTCCGACTACTACCGCATCACTTCGAGCCTTCGACACCCGTCCGGCGCGGAAATCTTTTCAATGTTTTCACCGCTTTTCGCGGCGCCGGAGAAATCATGAAATACGAAAAATACAATCAAACCGCGGGCAATATCCTCTTTCACGTCCTTACTGCGGCGTTCAGCCTTTTTGTCAACGGCTTCGGCATCTATCTGACGATCAGAGCGTCCATCGGCGCCGCGCCGTGGGATGTCTTCAATCTGGGCGTTGCCAATACGTTCCGTATCCTCTACGGCAACGCGTCCGTTGCGATCGCGTTTCTGATCCTTCTGATCGACGTTCTTATGCGCGAGCCGATCGGGATCGCGATGTTCATCGACGCCGTGGTCGTCGGAAAATCCGTCGATCTCTTCAACCGTCTTGATCTTGTCAAGACGCCCGATACGGTTCTCGGCGGCGTGCTGCTTCTGACCGCCGGAATGTTCGTCGTCGGCTTTACGCAGTATTTTTATATGCGCTCCTCTCTCGGATGCGGACCGCGCGACACGCTGATGGTCGGCATCAACAGACGAATGCCGAAGGTACCGGTCGGGATCGTCAGCAGTCTTCTGCAGGGAACGGTCACGCTGATCGGATGGCTGCTCGGCGGACCCGTCGGACTCGGGACCGTTCTGTACGCCGTCATTCAGGGGCCGATCATGCAGCTCGCGTTCATCCTTTTCAAGGGCCGCGCGACGGATATGAAGCATCAGAATATTATCACGACGTTCAAAATACTTTTCCGAAAAAAAGCAGCCTGAAATCGAACTTTCAGGCTGCTTTTTCGTATATTTTACAGGAATTTTACGGTGTACGACGTTTCGTAGACCTTGCCGGGCATAAGACGCACGGCGTGCGGCTTGTCGAAGAATTCGGGCTTCTCGTCGTCAAAAGCGGGAAGACCGTTCCACGGTTCGAGGCAGATGAACGGCGCGTGCTTGCCGCCGCCGGGCGTCCAGACGCCGAGGCAGGAGAAGCCGGACGTATCGACGTGTACGCCCTTGCCGTTCGGATCGACGACGGCGACGCCGCCGCTGTGAAGATCGTCGAGGATCAGCGAATCGAGGTCGAACATCTCGTAACTTAGCTTGAGCGTGTCGCTCTCGCGGATCAGATCGCGGTGGCCGACGTGGTCGGCGATCGTCGCGCCGGTCGAGGCGCAGTAGTTGACTGCGGATTCGGGCGCGTCGAATTTCAGAACGAGATCCGAAAAATCACAGCCGTCGCTGAACGGGAGCAGGAATCCCGTGTGGCCGCCGACGTGGAACGCCATTTCGCGGGCGCTCTCGTTTTTGACCGTGTAGACGGTCTTGAAGCCGTCGTCCGTAAGTTCGTGCGTCACGGTGAAGACGAAGTCGAACGGATACATTTTCTTCGTTTCTTCGCTGCTCGCAAGCGAGAGGGAGATCCTGCTCTTTTCAAGAGACGAGAGGGAAAAACGCGAGTTGTTCGCGAATCCGTGCTTCGGGATCTCGTATTCTTTCCCGTAGAAATGCGTCTTGTTGTCCTTCAAGGAGCAGAGGACGGGGAAGAGGTGGGGATTGTGGCGATCCCAGTATGCGGGGTCACCCGTCCAGATGTATTCCTTTCCGTTTCCCTTGCCGGAAAGGGAGAAAAGCTCGGCGCCGAAATCGTCGATTTTAGCGACGAAGCGGTCGTTTTCAATGGTGTACGTCATATTTCCTCCGATAAAACGAAAAGCAGCGTCAGCTGCTTTTCGTTTTGCATTTTTATGCGTTTTCTTCGACTGCTTCTTCGACTGCTTCGACTGCCTCTTCAGCTTCTTCTTCAGCGTCTTCGGTCAGTTCGGCGAGGTCGTCGATCACGTCGTCGGTCGCTTCCTCAAGGGAAGTCTTCTTCACGAATTTCTTGTAAAGAACGGTTGCAACGATCGCGATGGACGCTGCGACGCCGACGATGGCAAGGATCTTCGCGAGAATCTTCAGAACGGTGTTTTCTTCTTTCACGTTTGTGCCCTCCTGCTTTATTTTTCTCTATTATACCATTCCGTGCGCTGCAGTATATGTGCAAATTGTGTATTTTTTGTAAATTTTCGGGAAAATGTTGAAATATCGGAAGCGATATGATATAATGTATCCGTATATTTGGATTTTTTGGATATCGGGGGAAAAGGACTTGACGCAAACGCAGGAAAACGCAATCAAAACGGATATTCTGTCCCTGACCTATCCCGAGCTTGAGGCGTTCGTAACGGGAACTCTCGGTATGCCCCGCTTCAGGGCAAAGCAGATCGGCGCGCGCCTCGTGCGCGGATGTACGATCCCCGAAATGTCGGAGCTTTCCGTCAAAGACAGAGAGAAAATGGCGGAAATCTGCCGCGTATCCCTCCCGAAGATCCATAAAAAATACGTATCGGCGATCGACGGAACGGTCAAATACCTCTTTTCGCTCGAGGACGGGGAACTGATCGAAAGCGTCGTCATGCGCTACGAGCACGGGATCACGATCTGCGTGTCTTCGCAGGTCGGCTGCCGGATGGGCTG
>JAZLHQ010000223.1:0-19790 GCA_045616925.1 Eubacteriales bacterium
CCGCGTCGTCGTCCTCGGTAAGCTCGATCTTCGGCGCGTGCGTCGAGCAGTAGCCGATCATCGACGCGTAGCTGTCGGCGAACGTCGGGCAGCCCTCTCCGACGTAGAAGAGGTGCTTGACGTTCGGGATCCTGTCGCAGATCTCTTCCATACGGCCGATGAATTCGGGGCCGAACGCGAGCATCGAGCAGTCCGCCTTTTCGAGGCAGTATTTGATCTCCTCGGAGGTGTATCTGTAATTCATCGGGACGACGACGGCGCCTGCCTTCAGAACACCGAAGTAAATGGGTAGCCATTCGATCGAGTTCATCATCAGAATGGCGACCTTGTCGCCCTTCTTGCAGCCGCGCGTCAAGAGCAGATTCGCAAACTGGTTCGCCTTTTTGTCAAAGGTCTTCCACGTGATCTCGCGGCGGAAGGGCTTGCCGGGTTCCGGCTGCATCAGGGCGTAATCGCGCCACGTGATGCGGCTCTCCGTCTCGAACTGCGGATTGATCTCGACGAGCGCGACCTCGTCCGCGTATTTTTTTGTGTTTTCGTTCAGTACGTCTACGATTGTCATTTTTTCTCTCCTGATATGGTATTTCGGGATCTCCGGCAAAAAACAAAACGCCCTCTGCCGCTGTGTGCAGAGGGCGACAACGATTCCGGATTGCCGCGGTACCACCTCTATTGCCGGCTTTCGCCGACCGCTTTGCCAAAAGAATCTACCAATCCTTTTGTCCTCGCTGTAACGGGCGCCCCCCGGCAGAATCTACGCAGCCCTTTTTTGAAAAAGGCCTTCGGTCTGCGACTTTCGGAACGTATTCGATCCGTACCCGCCTCCGCCTTGCACCGTCCGGCGTCTCTCTTTGCGCAGGGATGCGGATCTACTTTTTTCCGATCAACGTCTTTAATGCGGATATTATAGCACCTTTTTTCCGATTTGTCAACGGATTTCCGATATATTTTCCGTATTTTTGCGGAAATTCCGTTATTTCAGCAAAAGTCCTTCGGAAAATGCCTTCGCCGAAACCTTTCCGAGCGTCTTATAGGTCGCCGTGACGGTATCGAAAACAACGGGCGCGAATTTTTCCATATCGATCTTTCCCTCTTCGTCGAGGACTTCTTCGGACGCCGAGACGTTCACGATCCGGGCGATCGTATAGCCGGAGTCTTCGTCGTAGGAAATGAGCTCGCAGTCGAGCGTCACGGGCAGTTCTTCGAAATACGGCGCGTTGACGAATTCGCTTTTGACGGCGTGCCAGCCCGTTTTTTGCATTTTATCGGGCGTATCGTTTGCCGAAACGAGTCCGACGTAGTCGCACGCGCGGATCTCTTTTTCCGTCGCGAAGCTGACGGTGAACGCCTTCGTTCTGAGCAGATTCTTGACGGTCTTATGGGTCGACGACAGGCAGATACCGATCTTGCCGGTATCGTAAATGCCGCCCCACGCGGCGTTCATCGCGTCGGGATCGCCGTTTTCGCCGTAGGTGCCGATAATGAGCACGGGCATCGGCACGATCCACGTTTTTTCTCCGAAATTCTTTCTGTTCATAATGATAATCTCCTTTTTGACAAAAGGGACTTTTTGCCAAAAGTCCCTTTGTGATTGTGATAATGCTTATATGTTGCCTCCCCTGAGCAAGGGGAGGGGGACCGCGAAGCGGTGGTGGGATTGTAGGCAAGATCAACAAATAATCTTCATTTGTCCCACTTTCTGACAATCCCCCAGTCGCCTACGGCGACAGCCCCCTTTGCACAAAGGGGCCTTTTCCAACGGATAAACCGTTACTGTGCGTTGCGGATCTTTGCCTGCGCCTTTTTACGCGTCGGCGTATCGAGAATGCTCTTGCGAAGACGGATGTTCTTGGGAGTGACTTCGATCAGCTCGTCCTCGGCGATGAATTCGATCGCCTCTTCGAGGCCCATAATCTTCGCGGGAGTGAGGATCAGCTTTTCGTCGGCGCCCTTCGAACGGACGGCGGTCAGCTGCTTCGTCTTGCAGGGGTTGACCTCGATGTCGCCGAGCTTCGGGTTCTCACCGACGATCATTCCCTCGTAAACGGGGGTCTGCACGCCGACGAACATCTGTCCGCGATCCTGCGCGTTGTAAAGACCGTAGGAGGTCGTCTCGCCGAGCTCGCTCGCGACGAGGGAGCCGGTATAGCGCGCGGTGATCTCGCCCTTGAAGGGCTGGTAGCTGTCGAACATCGTATTGATGATGCCCTCGCCGCGCGTATCGGTCATGAATTTGCTTCTGTAACCGAAGAGGCAGCGGGACGGGATCGAATATTCCATCTTGGTGCGGCTTCCGTGCACGGACATATCAATGAGATCGCCCTTGCGCGCGCCGAGTTTTTCCATAACGACGCCCGCGTACTGGGAATCGACGTCGACGTAGACGCGCTCGACGGGCTCGCACTTTTTGCCGTCGATCTCCTTGTAAATGACGCGGGGAGACGAGATCGCGAGCTCAAAGCCCTCGCGGCGCATCGTTTCGATGAGGATCGAGAGGTGCATTTCGCCTCTGCCGGAGACCTTGAAGGAGTCGGTCGTTTCGCCGTCCGAAACGCGCAGCGAGACGTCCTTCAGAAGCTCGTCGTAAAGGCGCTTGCGGATCTGGCGGGAGGTGACGAATTTGCCTTCCTTGCCGGCGAACGGAGAATCGTTGACGGAGAAGGTCATTTCGAGCGTCGGCTCGGAGATCTTGACGAACGGGAGTGCCAAAGGCGCGTCGGGTGCGCAGATCGTATCGCCGATCGTGATGTCCTCGGCGCCCGAGAAGCAGACGATATCGCCGGGCATCGCGGTCTCGACGGGCACTTTCTTGAGGCCGTCGAAGGTGTTCAGCGAGACGACGCGCGTTTTGTGCGTCGATTCGGGATTGTGGTAGTTGCAGACGGACACTTCCTGTCCGACCTTGATGATACCGTTTTCGACTCTGCCGATACCGATTCTGCCGACGTAATCGTTGTAGTCGATCGAGGAAACGAGCAGCTGCAGGGGCTTCGTCTCGTCGCCGGTCGGCGCGGGGATATAATCGAGGATCGTATCGAAGAGCGGTCTTAAGTCGGTGCCGGGGACGCTCGGATCGAGGGTCGCCGTGCCGGCTCTGCCGGAGCAGTAGATCATCGGGGAATCGAGCTGTTCGTCGTTGGCGTCGAGATCCATCAGAAGCTCGAGGACCTCGTCCTCGACCTCGCCGAGGCGGGCGTCGGGCTTGTCGATCTTGTTGATGACGACGATGACGCGGTGGTTGAGCGAAAGCGCCTTTTCAAGCACGAAGCGCGTCTGGGGCATCGGGCCCTCGGCAGCGTCAACGAGCAGAAGGACGCCGTTCACCATCTTGAGGATACGCTCGACCTCGCCGCCGAAATCGGCGTGGCCGGGGGTGTCGATGATGTTGATTTTCGTATCTTTATAATGCACCGCCGTATTCTTTGCGAGAATCGTGATGCCTCTCTCGCGCTCAAGGTCGTTCGAGTCCATGACGCGTGTGGTCGTGCTCTGGTTTTCGCGGTAAACGCCGCCCTGACGAAGAAGCTCGTCCACGAGGGTCGTCTTGCCGTGGTCGACGTGCGCGATGATTGCAATATTGCGAAGATCCTGTCTTTCCATAAGTTAATTCCTTTCGCTTTCTCAAATAACTTCACATATCTCTCTTCATAACCTAATTATTATAGTACATTTTTCGAAAACTGTAAAGAGTTTTTTGAAAAAAAGTTGAAATTTGGGACATTTTATGGTATGATAGGGCAAGAGAGGTGCAATTATGTTCAATTTTCTCAAAAAATCAAAGGCAAGCGGGCTTTCGGACGCCAAACGGATGAAAATGATCCGCGAACTTTCGGGTCTTGCGATCCGCTATTCGACCGAAAGAGAGGACAATACCGACAACGTCGTCGGCAAAGGCGGCTCGCTGATGCTCCGGAACGACACGTTTTTCGTCTATTCCGAAACGGGGACGGTCTTTTCCTGCCCGGCGTCCGAGCTTGACGTCTCCTTTCTGATGTCCGGCGACGGCGCGATCCTCACGGGTCCCGACCTCGGGAGAGGAAGCACCGAACGCTCGATCACCGTGCACTTTACCTATTATCGAAAATAAATCCGAAAAACTCTTGCAAAACGCGAAAAAATGGTGTATAATAAACGTAAGTCAGACTAAAAGGAGGAATTTCCATGTCCGATAATTTCAATCAGTTCGACCCGCTGTCGACGCAGTCCTCCGGCGAGACCATCACCTTCCGCGCGCGTACGCCCGAAGAGATGGAAATGAACGCCATTCTGCAGCAGGTCTACGACGCGCTGCAGGAGAGAGGCTACAACCCGATCCATCAGATCGTCGGTTATATCCTGTCCGAGGATCCCACCTATATCACGAACTACAAGAACGCCCGCAGTCTGATCCGCAAGATCGACCGCGACGAGCTTCTCAAGTGCATGGTGCGCTCCTATCTCGATCTGAAGGATTAAGGTCTTCATGAAAATCGTTTATCAGAACTCCCCCGAGAGCTTCCCCGTTTCGGTCTGCGCGCTCGGGGCCTTCGACGGCGTCCACAAAGGGCACGCCGCCCTTCTTTCCGCTGCGAAAAACGCAGCCCGCAAAAGCGGCGCTCAATGCGCCGTTTTCACGTTCTGCCCCGTCAAAGCGCCGTTCATCAATACGGATTTTGATCGCTTTTCCATCTTCGAGATGTACGGGGTCGACGCCGTTTACGCCGCGGATTTTCAGAAAATGCGCACGATGAGCCCCGTTGAGTTCGTCTCGTGGCTCAAAAATACGCTCGGCGCCGTCGGCGTCGTATGCGGGCAGGATTTCCGCTTCGGCAAGGACGCGTTCGGCGACGTCACCGACTTAAGACGGCTCTGCAAAGACGCCGGCATCGAAGTGACCGTCGTTCCGTTCGTCCGCACGCCCGACGACGTGCCGATCAGTTCGACGCGCGTACGCGCGCTCCTCGGCGGCGCCGAGATTGAAGAAGCGGCAAGTCTGCTCGGACACTCGTTCTTTTTGTCGGGCGAAGTCGTGCACGGCAAAAGCATCGGTCACGCGCTCGGATTCCCGACCCTCAATCTCGATTTTCCGGAGGGGCTCACCCCGATCCCCGCGGGCGTTTATTTTTCAAGAAGCCTGATCGACGGCAAAGCGTATCCGTCGATCACGAATATCGGCAGACGTCCGACCTTCGGCAAGGGCGAGCAGCTGATCGAAACGCACGTGCCGGACGCCGAACTCGGCGACTGCTACGGCAAAAAGATCGTCGTCGAATTTTTACATTTCCGCCGTCCCGAGGCGAAATTTCCGAGCATCGAGCAGTTGAAAGCCTACGTTTCGGACGATCTCGACGCTTGGAGATCCTATTTTCAGAATCAGAAATCATAACGAAGGAGGAGCAGATATGAAAAAAACGTTTCGTTTTGCGTCGTTTCTGCTCTGCCTTTTTTTGTGTCTTTCTTTCGCGTCCCCCGTTTTCGCGGACGCCGTGACGACGGAAGCTTCGGAAGAACCCGAAACTCCCGATCTGCCCGCTGAAGAAGAGCCGTTCGATCCCGACGCGGGGATCCCCGATTTGTCTGGAGTCTCGTCGCTCTGGCTCTTCTGCGTCGACACCGACACGGATCTTTACGAAAAGGACGCGGACAAGCTGCTGATGCCCTCCGGCACGGTCAAACTGATGACCGCGCTGACCGCTTACGAAATGATCCCCGATCTGAGTGTAAGCGTAACGGTGACGGCGGATATGCTGGCGGGATCGTCGGGCACGTCCTACGGCTTCAAATCGGGCGACGTCGTCACGTACGCGGACCTTCTGCGCATTCTTCTCATCCGCAGCGCGAACGACGCGGCTTACGTGCTCGCAAACAGTCTTGCGGGGTCGAGCACCGCGTTCGTCGAGAAAATGAACGAAAACGCCTCGTCGTGGGGGCTCACTTCGACGGTCTACAAGAACGTCTCGGGCATCGACAAGCTCGGACAGTACACGACGGCGCGCGACGTCGGCGTCCTTCTCAAGCGTTTCAGACAGAATTCGTTCCTTTTGAACGCCTCCGGCAAGGAATCCCACAAGCTCGAAAGCGCCAACAAGGAAAAAATATACAGCCGCAACTATTTCCTCAGCAATTACTACAACGGCGGGAAATCGTACCGCGATTCCGCCGTGATCGGCGGCATCGTCGGCACGACCGCGAACGCCGGCTACTGCTCCGCCTGCGCCTACGAATATTCGGGCAAGACCTATCTCTGCGTGATCCTCGGCGCCTCCGAATCGAAGGAGGATGGAATCGCGAGCTACGTCGTGCCGCCGAAGATCGTCAAATGGGCGTCGGGACAGTTCCGCTATTACACGATCCTCGCGAAATGGAAGGCGCTCGCCGAAGTTTCGATCGTCCACGGCGACGGCTACGATTACGCCGCCGCGTTCTGCCTCGACAACGTATCGTGCTACCTCAGAAAATACGTGAACGAGGCGACGGACGTCACCTACGAGGTCGAAATGGACTGCACGTCGCTCGAAGCGCCTGTCGCCGCCGGCACGAAGGTCGGGCACGTCAGGGCGTACTACGACGGGAATGTGATCGCCGAGAGCGATCTCGTGATCAGATCGGACGTTGCTCTCAGCCGTTCCGCCGTGCGCGTTGAAAAGATCCGCGCGTTTCTTCTCTCAAAGCCGTTCATCATTTCTGCGATCTCCGTATTCGCCGCGTTCCTCGTCTACATATTCATTATGGCGTTCTACCGCGGGAGCAAGATCCGGAAAATGCAGGATCAGAAGGACGAAAGGTTATAAGCAATACAAAGCGCCGCCGCGTTTTTGGCGGCGCTTTCTTGAGTTATTTGTAAAATAAGGAAAAATCCGCAACGAAAACCGAATTTTCGTGTCTTATTATGGTGAAAGGGGGGGACGCAAAGGTTGGAAGACAGAGAAATCGTTTTGCTTTATTACGGCCGGAATGAAGCGGCGATCGCCGAAAGCGCGAAGCGCTACGGAAAAATGCTCCTCCGGATCTCCGAAAACGTCCTGAAAAACCCGCAGGACGCCGAGGAATGCGTCAACGACGCCTACCTGCACGCGTGGAACGCGATCCCGCCCGACTGCCCCGTTTACCTCGGCGCGTACCTTTCCAAAATCGTGCGCAATCTGTCGCTCAATAAATGGCGCGATCTGCACGCCGGAAAAAGAGATGCCGAAACGCTTCCCTTCGACGAGCTTTCGGAATGTCTTGCCGAAGACGCCGAAGCGCCCGATTTTTCGGAAAAGGAACTCTCGGCGGCGATCTCAACGTTTCTGAAAAGCGAAAAAAGGGACGCAAGATACGTCTTTTTGAGACGCTATTTCTACGGCGACGCAATCGAAGAGATCGCAAAAAAAGCGGGCTTTACCGCCTCCAAAACGAAAAGTATGCTGCTCCGCACGCGAAAGAAACTCGCGGAGTACCTCAAAAAGGAGGGATTTTTCCTTTGAAAAACAATCTTGATTTTTTGGCAAACGGCATCGGACTCGTCGACGACGATCTGCTGAAAGAAGCCGAAACGCCGTTAATATCCGCCAAAACCGCCGCCCTCAAGCGGATTTTGCCGATTGCCGCGTGTTTTCTTCTCTTGTGCGGCATCCTGACGGCGTCGCTCGTCATCGGCAAAAAAGCCGCCGGACACAAAGACGTTTCCGGCGGTGAAAAGAACGTGCGCGACTCAGCCGTTTCCGAAACGACTTTCCCCGATCCGGTTTCGGACGCCCTCTCGGAGCTTCTCAACTCTCTCACTTCGGAAATTTTCGCAAAGTCGATGAAAATGGGGGAAGCGGCAAAAAACGGAGCCCCGATGGCGGAAGAAATGCAGTTCCTGTACGAAGCGTCGATCCTTCAGAAGCCGCAGCCGGAGGGCAAGCCCTATCTGATCCTCGTTTTTTCAGATGGCTCCGCTTACCTGCCGCTCACAGAGGACGAATTCAATTTGCTCCTTATCGATCTGAAAACGTCGGGCGAAAAGCCCGCCTTCGGCGGCGAATGGAAGCCCGCCGTTCCCGTTCTGCTCGCGGACGGAAGCGGAAACTTTTATTCCCCGTATATCGAAAATGCCGCCGACAATGTACTGACCGAGCCGGAAACGCCCGCCTTCGAGGTTCTTCTTCCCTCCGCCTTTGCGCAGGACGCGGCGCAGATCATCAGGGAAAGCGGCGAAAAATAGCTGCAACGATCCGGCAGAGATTATTTCGATTCTTACGATGACCGCAAAGACCCTCCCATCATATTGATCAAATAGGAGATTTCAAATGAAAAAACGCACGGTGAAAATCATCAGCGCTATTTTGCTCGCGGCGATGCTTCTGCCGCTTTCGTCCTGCGCCGTCAGACGGCAGGAAAATGAAGACGAACCCGCGGCCGCCAATTCCCTTACGGACGGCTACCGGAGAAAAATTCCCGTGTCGGACGTCGTGCCGGACGAATTTTCGAGAGCCGCCGCCGATTTCGGCGTGCGGATCCTTCAGAATACCGTCACGAAGGACGCCGAAAACGAGCTCGTTTCCCCCGTTTCCGTTCTTCTCGCGCTTTCCCTGCTCGCAAACGGCATGGAGGGCAATACGAAAGCGCAGTTTGAAGAAATGATTGGGATGCCGGTCGACGACCTGAATCCCGCGCTCTCGGCGTTCTGCAATCGGGTCAAGGACGTCCATTTCGCGAATTCGATCTGGTTCAACACGCAGATGCTCAATGAAAACGACCTGAAACCCGCATTTCTGCAGAAAAACGCAGATTATTTCGGCGCGGACGTCTTCGGCGAACCCTTCATCGACGAAACGCTCGAAAAGATCAACAACTGGTGCAGCGAAAAGACGGACGGCATGATCCCAAAGATCCTTGAAAATTTCGGCGCCAACGAGGCGATGTACCTCATCAACGCCCTCTTCCTCGACGCGAAATGGGCAAATCCGTACCCGTCCCACGCCGTTTTTGACGACAAATTCCACAACGGCGACGGAACGGATTCGGACGTTCAGTTCCTTCGCGGCAGTGAAAGACGCTACCTCGACGGCGGCAACTGCACGGGATTCTGCAAGTCCTACGAAGGAAATCTCGATTTCGTCGCGCTCCTGCCCGATGAAAACGTCAGCGTTTACGATCTGATCGCGTCTCTCGACGGCGAAAAATTCCTGAATATTTACAACGCGGCGTCCTACGACCGCGAAGTTCTGACGCGGATGCCGAAATTCAAGTACGATTTCGGCACGGATCTCAAGGAAACGCTCGTCAAAATGGGGCTTTCCGACGCGTTCGATCCGGGAAAAGCCGATCTTTCGGGCATCGACGGCAACAAGGATCTTTACTGCGGCAAGGTCATCCACAAGACGGCGATCGAACTGAACGAGGCCGGCACGCGCGCGGCGGCGGTGACGGCGATCGAGGTCGAAGCCAAGTCCGTGGGACCCGTAGAGACCGTCACGGTCACGCTCGACCGTCCGTTCGTCTATGCGATCGTTGACAGATCAACGGGCGTTCCGCTCTTCCTCGGCGCGATCACGAATCTTTGATAAGGAGAACACGATGAAAACAACGAGATATTTATGCTTATTTTTGAGCTTTTTAATGCTTTTCGGCGCGATTTTCGCGCTGAATTCCTGCAAATCCAAAGAAAAAGAGCCGAAAACGGAAGAAAAGCCGGCTGAAACGACCCCCGCGGTAACAGAGGAAAAAAAGATCGTCTACCGCAAACCCGTGTCCACGGGGCTTGAATTCTGGCTCTTCGACGACGTTTCCAACTACGATTTTTCAGGTTATTCCTTCCATCGGCAGGACAATTCGCGCGGTGCCGAAATGAGAGTCTACGGGCGCAAATACGTCCCAACCGAAAGAATGGAGCACGAGTACAACAACACGATCCCACCGAAGTATTTCGTCCTCTACGAGATTGAAGACGAGACGAGGTACTATGATGAAAATATGTTCATCACCGCCATCACGATCACGGATCCCGACGTTTCGATCTACGGCTTCAACGTCAACACGCCCATTGATTATATCCGTCAGACGCTTGTCAAGAACGGTTATTCCATCAGATACGACACAAGCATTCCCTCTTTCAATCTGATCAACGATTGCTATGTTCTCAACGAGGAATACGCTTCCGAAGAGAAAAAGGTACGATACATGACCGCGTACAAGGACGATATTATGATACAAGTCGCGCCCATCGAAGAAAAGAGCGGCGCATACCTGTTATCCCATAGATTTTTTGTTTCGAGCTTCGCAGACGAACTCGTCGCCGACGACGGCACGCCGCTGAACGTGATTTTTATCCGGACGCGCAAGAATCTCGGTTACAGAAAATAAAAAACCCGGAAACTTTCTGCAAAAGAGGCAACTTTTTTGCAGAAAGTTTCGGAAAAAGGGTTGACAAACGAAACGTGATGTGCTATAATGCAAAAGCGCTGAACGAGAAGCGGATACGATGCTGGTGTGGCTCAATGGCAGAGCAGCTGATTTGTAATCAGCAGGTTGATGGTTCGACTCCGTTCACCAGCTCCAATATGGGGGATTTCCCGAGCGGCCAAAGGGGACAGACTGTAAATCTGCTGGTCTTTACCTTCGGTGGTCCGAATCCACCATCCCCCACCAACAAAAAACTCCTTTTGTCGAAAGACAAAAGGAGTTTTTTGAACGATGTGTTCCGCAAGCGGAACGTGATGAGCACTTCGTGCGTGATATTCGCCTGCGGCGAGTGATGCGCCTGCGGGCGTGCGTGGAACACATCACATCACTTTTGCGCCGCCGGAACGGCGGTTGAAGCCGTAAAACATCACTATGGCGAAGCCATAACATCACTGTGCCGCAAGGCAAATATTTCATTTATGCGCACCCCAAAAGGACTTTGCCGGGCAAATTGCCTTGCAAAGTCCTTTTTCAGTTATCGGAAATCTCGCAATTTTCAATGGCATAGTCGAGCAGGAGATTGATCAGTTCGTTGCGCGAGCGGTTGGTTTCCTCTGCGATTTTTTCGAGCGCATCGACCGTTTCCTCTTTGATACGCACGGAAAACGTGCGGTATCCGTCGTCACCCTTCAACTTTTTCCGCTTGATAATCAGTTTTTCTTTCATTTTTCACCCCTCCACCGCTATTTTACTCTTGACAATCGTGAAAATATATGTTATATTATATGTGATAATTTTTAACATAATTATCGCTATATATGCGACAGCATAGAAAGGAGAAAAGAAATGAAAGGAAAAGCAGTAGCTGGTTTTGTACTCAGCATCATCGGAATCGTGTTCGGTTTTTTAAGCGGCGTCTTTTCGATCATCGGTCTTCCTGTTGCCATCATTGGACTCGTACTCGCAGTTTCCGGACGTAAAGGACTTATCGCTGCAGGTCAACCTGCAGGAATCGGTACTGCCGGCATGGTACTCGGTATCATCGCAGTCGTCATTACCGCGATCACCTTCTTTACCTGCGGTATCTGCATTCTTTGTGCAGGCGCAGCTCTTTCTGAACTCGAAAGCGAACTCAGTTCTCTTTGAGATCAATAGCCAAAAGCGGCAGTCCGTACAGCAACTGTATCGGACTGCCATTTTTTAGGAGTTAGTATGACAGGAATTCGCATTTTCGGATATTTTCTTCCCTATTACGGTTTATCCTTGTATGCAGGAGTAGTATTTGCCGCAATCGTCGGTGCTATCCTTTGCATAAAACGCAAATTCCCGTTCTGGGATCTCGTCGGCGCGGGAGGGTACGCGCTGATCGGCGGGCTTTTGGGATCGAAGCTGCTCTTTCTCGCCGTTTCGCTGAAGCAGATCATCGCTCTGCGTCCGCCCATTGAGGCGATCATCAAGGGCGGATTCGTTTTCTACGGCGGTCTCATTGGCGGTTTTCTCGGTATTCTGATATACGCAAAGCAGTTCAAAATGGAACTTATGCCTTTTCTCGAACTGTTCGCGGTACCGCTTCCGCTCGGACACGCCTTCGGCAGGATCGGCTGCTTCATCGGCGGCTGCTGCTACGGAATTCCTTACGACGGATTCGGCTGCAAGGTCTATCACGCCGCCTCGGATATAAATACGCCGCTCGAAACGCCGCTTCTGCCGGTGCAGCTCATCAGCAGCGCGGGACTTTTTTGTCTGTTCGTCGCCCTTCTCAACGTATTTATGCGGTCAAAAAAGAAAGGCGCCGCGTTCTACGGCTATGCGTTCGCTTATCCCGTGCTTCGCTTTTCGGTGGAATTCCTGCGCGGAGACACGGAAAGAGGTATTTTCTTCGGATTGTCTACGGCGCAGTGGGTCTCTCTCACAATCGTCTCGGGATTTACGATCTTCCTGCTTGTCAGAAAGAAGAAATCCGCCAAAAAATGAAGAATAATGCTGAAAATACAAAAAGGACTTTGCAAAGTCCTTTTTTCTTGACTTTTTTGCGAAAAGAGGTATAATGGGAAGTAGAAAAATTCGGGGAGGCAATATGAAAAAATTATGCCTGTTTTTGTGTATCGTGATGCTTTTCGGCATGGTTTCCTGCGGCAAAAAAGTTGAAAAAGGAGGCGATGACGGCGTGCGCGTGATCGAGCGGTCGGACGGTTCCGACAAAAACGTCCCCGTCAGTCTCTTCAAATCCTATAAAACTTCCGTCGGCGCGGACTCCGTTTACCCCGACAAAACGGGCAAATTGACCGACGGCGAGCGAGCGTCGGGGCCCGCAGCCTATACAAATCCCGTCTTCGCGGGATACTACTCGTCAAACGTTGATATCGACGTCGACCTCGGAAACGACGGCGAGGGGCTTTGGTACTTCGCCCTCTCCTACCTCTCGACGGACGAGGCGGGCATCAAGCCGCCGAAATCCGTTTCGGTCCTGATCTCCGACGACGGGATGAATTTCAAAAAAATCGGCGACTGCACCCTCGGCGACTTTGAACGCAACACGGCAAAAACGGCGGAACTCACGCTCGAAAAGCCCGTTGATGCCCGTTACGTCCGCTTTTCCGCCGTGCGCGCGGGCGCGTGGCTCTTCTTCGACGAACTGACGGTTTTGTCCGAAATGGGAGCGAAAACGACGGGCAGGGAGAATCCCGCGGAGATCGCCTACCGCGAAAGCGACGCGTCCCGCCCCGCGATCTCCATCGAAAAGCTCGAAAGCGGACTGACTTACGACGCGAAAAACGGCACCGAGACGGTCTCCATCGGCAAAAACTGCACGGTCGTCTCCGCGGGATACGATCCGAAGGCGCTCAACACGCCCGGATCGCTGACGGACGGGCTCGACACGGGCGCTCCGCGCTCCGAAAAAGTATGGGTCGGCTGCAAGGCCGACGAGGGCGTCACCTTCACAATCGACCTCGGAAAGAATTACGACGCGCTCTGCAATTTCACGCTTTACACCTGTGCCGTCAGGGCGGAAAACGTCCGTTTGCCCGCCTACGTCGATTTTTACACGGGAAATGACGAAAACGACCTCGTTTTCGCCGGCAGAGTCTACTCCCCCGCGAGCGAATCCGTTCTGACGTACGGCTACACCGTCGCATTCGGAAAATGCCTGTCCGCGCGCTTCGTGCGGGCGGTTCTGCCCGCCGATGCGGGAAAATTTTACCGCGCGGAGGAATTCAGCGTTCTCAATAACAAAAAGGTAGCGGTAGAACCGCTCACCGGCTGGCAGAAACCGAACGAAAACCTGCTCGGCGGCGCGAAAGATATCGTCCTGCTCTATTTCAAGGAAAATCAGAAGGTCACGAGGGATTCCCTGCTTCCCTACGTCGGCTATCTCGACGAAAACGGAAAGATCGTCGACAAAATGTTCTCGGGATTTCTTTATCTGCCGTCCACGTCGCCGCTGCCCGTTTCGGGCGAGCGCGCCGACGGCGGCAAGACCGTAAAAGGCGACTGGGACGCGCTCTTTTCGCAGATGTTCGACTATGAGAACGAGGGTGTGAACGCCCTCGACGCCGTCGCGAAAGAGGTCGGTGAGGCGACCGGCGATCCTTCCTACCGGGCAAATTTCTATATCGCCTTTCCAAATCTCGATCCCGCCGTCCGTGATTTCGGCGACGTGGACGGGGAGGGCATCACCGAGGGTCTTTCGAAGACCGAAGACTGCCAAAAGGTCGTTTCGTGGTACGTCGGGCGCGTGCAAGCGGAGATCGAAAAGCGCGGTCTTTCGCATATTTCACTTGCGGGCTGCTACTGGTTCTCCGAAAGCTGCGACGGCGTTTACAGAACGCTCCTGCCGAAGCTTGCGGACACGGTTCACGAAAATGATCTGCAATTCTTCTGGATCCCCTATTACCGCGCGTCCGGCTACTCGAAATGGAAGTCCTTCGGCTTCGACGCCGCGTGTATGCAGCCGAACTACGCCTTCAAGCTGACCGTTCCCGAGAGCCGTCTTTACGACAACGCGGAGCTCGTCTCGAAATACGGGATGTGCTTTGAAATGGAGTGCAATTCTTCCCTTTTCGCGAGCGATGCTTTCTATCGGAAATTCATGAATTATATGAAATACGGCGTCGTTTACGGCTACAAGGACGCGATCAATATGTATTATCAGGACGTTTCCGTCTTCAGAACCTGCTGCTATTCGGACGATAAGCGCTTGCGCGCCGTTTACGACGACCTGTATCTCTATATGAACGACCGTCTCGATCTCTTCGCGGAGCCTGCCGTCGAAGCACGCTTCGAAACGGGCGTGAACGAAAGCTTCATGGGGACGCTCGCTTTCGACGGGATCCCGGAGGGCGCGGATTTCGTTCTGACATCCTCGCCTTCGCACGGCAGCGTTTCGCTCGAACCAAACGGCAATTTCACCTACTATCCCGAAAACGGCTACCGGGGCGAGGATTCGTTCTCCTACGCGCTGACGAGAGGATTTGAGAACGGAGAGTGCGCGCAGATTGACGTCGCGATCCGCTGAATTGGCAAAAAAACTATTGCAATTCCGCAAGATCCGTGCTATAATATTCGTGATAGTTTATGAAAAGGTGAAAATTATGAAAAAACTCGTTCTTTTGGTTTTATCTGCAATTCTTCTCCTATCGGTCGTTCCGATGACGGCGTTTGCCGACGAGGTAACGCCTCCCGACAACGATTTCAGAACCCCTCTCCAGTACGCCTATCTGATGGACGCTCCGAAAAACTACGCGGCTTACGCAAAAGGCGCGCAGGAGCTCAGCATACCGCGCGGCATTATCTGCGATTTCTCCGGCGACGGCTTCGGAGAAAGCGAAAAATACGTCTTCCAGAAGGCGGACAACCCCGAATTCGAGAACGCTTTCCAGCGCCTCAATCTGACGGAGCCGGTCTATGCCGTTCAGAACGTTCTGCTCGGCGAGCATTTCTACTGGCGCGGCGGCACGTCGCTTGACACGATCGGAGAAAGCCCCGTCCACGAAGTCACGGTCACGGATCTCGCGCCCCGTATGTGCGCGGTCGACAGAGTTACGAACGTGCGCGACGTCGGCGGCTACGCTTCCTCCCTTGTTCCCGGCGGCAAAACCCGTCAGGAGCGCTACTACCGCGGCGCGAAGCTTGACTGGATCTCCGACGCCGGCGCGATGACGCTCAGGAACGAGCTCGGCGTCAAAGCCGAGATCGACCTGCGCGGCAACGCCGAGAACAACGGTCCTTACGTCGACGGCGTCGAGTACTTCTCCTTTGAGATCCCGTCCGGCACGGAATCGAAACGCTTCGAGGAATTCAAAGAGCAGTACGTCGGCATCTACACGACGATCTCGAACGCCGACGTGGCGCCCGTCTACCTGCACTGCTCCGTCGGTGCGGACCGCACCGGTCTTTCGACCTTCATGCTCCTCGCCGTCTGCGGCGTTTCGTACGACGACATCGTCAGAGACTACCTGATGACGAACTTCTCGAATCCAGGTGAACGCCCGCTGACGCGCGAATTCAACACGTGGTGGAAGAAACTGAACCTTCTCGACGGCGCGACCGTCGCCGAAAAAGCAAAAACGTGGATGCTCTCCAAGGGACTTTCCGAAGAGACGATCGAGCGCGTGCGCGAGGTCATGGTCGACGGCTATATTTCCGATATCGAGCGCAGTGAGACCTACGAAGCGACCGTCTCCGGCGTCGCTTACAAGGATACGCTCAACGCGCTCGTCCTCAAATCCTCCGCGCCCGCCGACGAATTCGTCGGCGTCAAGGTCGACGGCGCGGCGCTCTTCGACTCTTCCTTCGATTACGACCGCAAAACCGGCGAACTGACCTTCTCTCCCGATTATATCGCTTCCCTTGACGCCGGCGAGTACGAATTCTCCTTCGTCTCCGAAAAAGGCGTTGCGGACGGCACGTTTACCGTCGAAGAAACGACGCCCGCGCCGAAGGGTGACGACACCGGAAAAGATTCTCAGGTCTGGCTCTACGTCGCGATCGGAGTCGCGGCCGCTGCCGTGATCGCCGTGATCGTCGTGCTGGTCGTCAAGAAATCCGCAAAAAAATCCAAATGACGACGATCAAAGATTTTTACGGACGCATCCTCTACCGCATCGAAGACAAATACGTCAAAGATTTCGGCGGGCGGATCCTCTACGAGATCCGCGGAGACCAGATCTGCAAATTCGGCAGCTGGGTTCTCTTTAATCTCGAAAGAGACACGCTGACGGACTTCGGACACCGCGTCATATACCGCTTTGAAAACGGGTCCGTCCGTGATTTCGGCGGACGCATCCTCTACTATTACAGGGGAAATACGGTCAGCGATTTTTACAACCGCATCCTCTACCGCCTCGAAGGCGACCTCAGCGAGAAGACCTGCCGCGTCTTCTTCGCGATCCTCAACGACCTCGCATAAAATCAACATAAAGGAAGGCATTACTATGAAAAGCAAAAGCATCCGCATTCTGGCTCTGATCCTCGCGATCTGTGCCTGCCTCGTTCTCGCGTCCTGTGCAAAGGATTCCGACGACGAATCCGGCAAGACGATCGCCGAGAAGATCAACGAAAAAGTGCCGAAGAAGTTCACCCGCGGCACGGTCAAAGGCAACGTTTACGAAAGCGAATTCCTCGGCCTCAAGTTCACGAAGCCCTCCGATTGGGTCTTCTATACGGACGATGAGATCGCACAGGCCTCCGGCACGGCGAAGGATCTGCTTGAAGATCCCGAAGCTTTTGAAAAAGCATCCGAAGGCGAAATCATGGATATGTTCGCGGCTACCGCCGACGGTACAACGAACGTCACGATCACCTTTGACAAGGGCTCCGCGTTCACCGATCTTAACAAGAGCGTCGACGCTTCCGTCAAGCTTCTGAAGGACGCGTACGCGCAGATGGGATTTACGGCAGAGACATCCGCCAAGAAGGAAGAAAAGCTCGGCGGCTCGACCTTCACAACGGTCGAGATCACGCTTGATCTCGGCAACGGCGCCACGATGAAGCAGTACTGCTATTTCAAGCTGCAGAATCAGTATATGTGCTCGATCGCTTTTACGACCACGACCGAAAGCAAGTCCACGCTGACCGCGATGGTAAGCGCGATCGACTGATCGAACGCAAAACAAAAACGCCCTTGAAAGGGCGTTTTTGTATTGCAAACCGATCCGATCCGTGCTATAATAGGATTATCAAAACCGTGAGGTGACAAAGATGGATCAGAATAACGAAGAAGTTTACTACGGCAAAGGAAACGCCGGAATGTTCGACGAATACGTCGATTTCATCAACTATGTCTTCGGCTTCAACGGAAATCAGCGCGATTTCAAAAAGCTTCTGCCGAAGCTCTACAAGCCCGAATACGACCCCGCAGGCAACTCCTACGTCGCCGTCGAGAACGGCAGACTGAAGTCCGCGATCGGCGCGTACGAGCACGATATCGAGGTCATGGGCGAGTTCGTTAAGACGCGCGGCATCGGAAACGTCGCCGTGCATCCCTACGCGCGCTCGAAGGGCTATATGCGCAAGCTCCTCAATATGGCGATCGACGATATGGTTAAGGACGGCGTCGCTTTGAGCGTCCTCGGCGGCAAGCGCCAGAGATACAACTATTTTTCCTACGACAAGGTCGGCTCCGCCGTCGAAATGGTCTTCAACGGCGACAATATGCGCCACGTCTTCGGCGCGGACCGCAAAAATCGCATCGAGATCCGCAAAATCGGCGAAAACGACGCAGAGATCCTCGAAAAGATCGCTTCGCTTTACGATTCTCAGAAGCTCCACGCGATCCGCCCCGCCGACAAGCTCTACGATATCCTCGTGAGCTGGCGCGACGGCGTTTCCGCCGCCTTCGACGGCGGCGAGTTCATCGGCTACGCGATCGGAAGCGGCGATATGATCGGCGAGATCCTCGTCGAAGACGGCAAAACCGACCTGCTCCCCGATTTCGTATGCGCGTATTTCGACGCGTTCAGACCCGACAAACTGATCGTGCGTCTGCCTCTGCACCTCAAGGACGCGATCAAAAAACTGATCCGCGTCTGCGAATCGTACGCCGTGACGTCTCCGATGTCCTTCTCGGTGCTCAACTACGAAACGGTCCTGCGCGCGTTTCTGAAATTGAAGGCTTCGTACCAAAACCTCCCCGACGGAGAACTTACCGTTCTGATCGACGGGCGCGGCGGACGTGAAAATCTGACGATTTCGGTCATAAACGGCGAAATCTCGGTCGAAAAATCCGAAAAAGCGCCGGATCTTGCGCTCTCCCATCTTGACGCGATGCATCTGTTCTTCGCCGTCGAGGCGCCGGAGCGGTGCGATCTGCCCGCGTTTGCGCGCGACTGGCTCCCCCTGCCCCTCTTCCTCTATCGCGCCGACGAGGTATGAATCCATTTCGTTCTTTGGTATGCGATGCGCGGCGTTCCGTCGTCCGTCAGGATGATCCCGCAGCGCGTAAAGCCGTATTTTTCGAGGAGAAAACGCATTTTCGCGTTGTTCTCGTGCGTGTCGATGCGCAGATTCTGCGTCGTCCGGCCGGCAAAATCGAGCGCCGTCGAGAGGATTCCGTGCGCATTCCGGTCGGCGGCGATCCTGTGGATGACGCCGTAAGGCAGATCGTTCAGCCAGCTGCCGTCGATCTGATCGTAGGTCGGGTCGTTCCCGACGAAAAAGACGAATACGCCGACGATTTTGCCGTCGTTTTCGATGGCATAGCTGATTTTTTCGTCGATATCGCGCAAAACGCGCTCGCGCGACGGGCGATTCGTGCCCCACTGGGTCGGATTGCCCGACAGGCGCATCGTTTCCCGCGCGCCTTCATAGATTAAGAGGATCTTTTCAAGATCGCTCGTTTCTGCGTGTCTGACCGTCACGTTATCACCTCCGCTCGTTTACGTCAGTTTACCACGTTTCTCGCCGTTTGGCAAGCGTTTTTTCGAAAAACTCTTGCCATTTTTCCGTTTTTGTGCTACAATGAGCGCAAAGAAACGGAGAATTTACGATGAATACGGAACTTTTTACGCGCGTTTATGAAAAATACAACGAACTCACGCGCCTTCTGATCGCGAAAAACGTCTCGATCTCGACCACCGAAAGCTGCACGGCGGGGCTTCTCTCCTCACTTCTGACGGACACGGACGGGTCGTCGAAAATTTATATCGGCTCGCTCGTGACCTACTCGAACGAGGCGAAGATCCGCGCGGGCGTTTCTTCGCGCGTGATCCGGAAATTCGGCGTCTATTCCGAAGAATGTGCCGAAAGTATGGCGAAGGCGTGCCGCAAGAAATACGGTGCCGACGTCGGCGTCGGCGTCACGGGAACGCTGACGGGCGTCGATCCGAACAACAGGGACAGCGTCCCCGGGAAAGTCTCTTTCGCGATCGTCGGACGCGCGGGGACGGTCAGAAAGACCGTTACCCTCCCGCCGATTGCCGACCGGCGGTCCGGAAAACTTCTCG
>JAZLHQ010000224.1:0-6364 GCA_045616925.1 Eubacteriales bacterium
CCGGAGCGCACGAGCGCTTCGCAGATGTTGAGCGCCTGCTCGGCGCTGTCGGGCTGGGAAACGAGCATATCTTCGATGTTGATGCCGAGATTCTTCGCGTAAAGCGGATCGAGCGCGTTCTCGACGTCGATATAAGCGGCGATGCCGCCGACCTTCTGCGCCTCCGCGACGCAGTGCAGAGGGTGCGTCGTCTTACCGGAGGATTCGGGTCCGTAGATCTCGACGATCCTTCCGCGCGGAAGTCCGCCGATGCCGAGCGCCATGTCGAGCGTCAGAGAGCCCGTGGAGATCGCGCTGACTTCCATCGAAGTATTGCTTCCGAGGCGCATGATGGAGCCCTTGCCGTAATCTTTTTCAATTTGCAGGATGGCGGTCTCAAGCGCCTGCTTTTTCGCCTGATCGCCCTGCGGAGCTTCGCTCTCCGCCTTGATTGCTTTCTTTTTCGCTGCCATAACTCTTTTTCCTTTCAAAAACCGATAATTTACTCGTAAAATCCGATCAGATACGTGCGGGAATCGAGCTTCCACACGCCGTTTTCGAATATGACCGTGAAGGTCATTTCCCTTTTGACGCCGCTGTTTCCGTAGTAGGAAGCGGACATTTCAATGAGCGAGCGCGTCGCGCGCGTGACCTTCAGTGAAGCAGCGTCAATACGCGCCGTCAGTTTGTACGTTTCATAGGACGCGGCGTCGACTCTGAGTCTGTACTGCGCGTCGTTTTTCGCGATCTCAAGATTTTTGTCTTCGCCGAGCAGCTGCTCGGGGCTCATTTTCTGGTAAAACCGCGCCGTGACGATCGTATCGGAGGTCTTGTCGGGGTCGCCGAAGGCGTAGACCCCGACCGTTTCCATCAACTGTGAAGAATAGAGCTCCTCCATCGCGCTTTTCAGCTGCGAAAGCGTCAGATAGGGGCTGTCGGACGCGACAGGCGCGTAATAGAACGACGAATCGCCCTTGTGCTGCTCGTATTCGTTCGGATCGGCGAACGCAAAGCCCTGCCCGTAAAGATAGGGATTGAGAGCCGCTTCCTTCTCAAGCAGCGGCAGAACGATCTCTTTCGCTTCCTCGTCCGAATACGCCTTCATGCAGCCCGTGAGCGGCAGTACGAGCGCCAAAAGACACAAAGCAAACGCGATGATCTTTTTCATCGTCAGATCTCCTCGTCCTCCGTATCGGACAGATGCTTTTCGCTCTTGACGATCTTTTCGACGCCGTCTTCGACGTTTTCATCGGGCAGATCGACGGGTTTCTCGGCGTTCGCACTCTCGATCTCGGCGTCCTGCGCCTTTTCGGATTCGAGGTACGCGAAATTCACGATGCGGTCGTTTTCATTGAGGCGCATGACGATGACGCCCTGCGCGTCTCTGCCGATCTTGCTGATCTCGTCGGCGCTGATACGGATCATCGTACCTTCGGACGTGATCATCATCAGGTCGTCGTCCACCGAGACCGCGGCGACGCCCGCGAGCGCACCCGTTCTTTCGGTGATCCTGTGGCAGCGAAGACCGCTGCCGCCTCTGCCGCGCGTCGCGTATTCGTCAAACGACGTGCGTTTGCCGAAGCCGTTCTCGGTGATCGAGACGAGCATCTTCGAGTCGTCGACGAGCGTGCAGCCCTTGACCTCGTCACCGGGCTTCAAGAGGATTCCGCGCACGCCGCAGGCGTTTCTGCCCATCGGGCGCGCGTCTTTTTCGTTGAATCTGACGGCGATGCCGTTCTTCGTCGCGATGATGATGTCGTCGTTGCCGGAGGTGTGGCGCACGTAGATCAGTTCGTCGCCTTCGTTAAGACCGAGCGCGATCTTGCCGCCCTTTCTCTGGCGCGCGTATTCCATGACGCTCGTTCTCTTGACAAGACCTTTTTTCGTCACGAACAGAAGGTAGTCTTCCTCCTTGAATTCAGAAACGGAGATCATCGCGGCGACGTGCTCGCCTTCGGACAGCGAGATCAGGTTGACGACGGCGGTTCCCTTCGCCGTTCTGCCGGATTCGGGGACCATATACGCCTTCATCATCTGTACTCTTCCGAAATTCGTGAAGAGCATCAGATAGGAGTGGCTGTTCATCGCCATCACGTCCTCGACGAAGTCTTCTTCCTTCGTGCCCATACCGATGACGCCCTTGCCGCCTCTTCTCTGCGCCGTGTAGACGTCGCTGCGCTGACGCTTGATGTAGCCCGAATGGGTCATCGAGATCACGCAGGTATGGCGTTCGATGAGGTCTTCGAGAACGATCTCGTCCTCGAGCGGCAGAAGTTCCGTTCTGCGCTCGTCGGCGTACCTATTGCGGATCGCAAGAAGGTCTTCCTTGATGATCGCGTGGATACGGGTGGGATCCGCGAGATCCGCGCGATAACCCTTGACCTGCTCCGCGAGTTTTGCGAGCCGATCGAGGATCTTGTCGCGTTCAAGACCGGAGAGGCGTCCGAGCGGCATTTCGACGATCGCCTGTGCCTGTGCTTCGGAGAGTCCGCCCGTTTCGGTCGGGTCGTACATCCGGATGTCTTCGAGCTTATCGGCGAGATCGGTGCCGACCGCGAACGCGCTCATCAGATTTTCCTTCGCTTCCGCGACCGACTTGCTCGCGCGGATGATCTCGATCACGCGGTCGATGTTGTCGATCGCGAACTTGTAGCCCTGCAGGATGTGCATTTCGCGCAGCGCGCGTTCGAGGTCGAAGCGGATGCGTCTCGTGACGACGTCTTCCTGGTGGCGGATATAGTAATAGAGAATTTCTTTCAGATTCAGAACGCGCGGCACGCCGTCCACGATCGCGAGCATAATGACGGCGCAGGTGTCCTCGAGCTGCGTATAGCTGTAAAGCTTGTTCAGCACGATCTGCATATTCGCGTCTTTTCTGCAGTCGATGACGATCCGGACGCCTCTGTTCGCGGATTCGTCGCGCACGTCGACGATTCCGTCGACGCGTTTATCGCGTACGCAGTCGGCGATGCTCTCGACGAGCGCGGATTTATTGACCTGATACGGGATCTCGGTGACGATGATGCGGTGCTTGTCTTCGTCAAGCTCCGCCTTTGCGCGCACGCAGATGCGTCCTCTGCCGGTCGTATAGGCGCTGTAAATGCCCATACTGCCGCAGATGGTCGCCCCCGTCGGGAAATCGGGTCCTTTGATGAATTCCATCAGCGCGGGGATCCCGCAGTCGGGATTGTCCATCATATAGATCGTCGCGTCGATGACCTCTTTCAGATTGTGCGGCGGGATGTTCGTCGCCATACCGACGGCGATACCCATCGAGCCGTTGACGAGCAGGTTCGGGAATCTGGAGGGCAGGATATCCGGCTCGCGGAGCTTGTTATCGAAGTTCGGCGAGTAGGTGACGACCTCCTTGTCGAGATCGGACAGCATTTCGTTGGCGATCTTCGAAAGTCTTGCCTCCGTATAACGGTAAGCGGCGGCGCCGTCGCCGTCGAGGTTGCCGAAGTTGCCGTGACCGTCGACGAGCGGATAGCGCAGGGAGAAATCCTGCGCAAGTCTTACCATCGCGTCGTAAACGGCGGAGTCTCCGTGCGGATGATAGCGTCCGAGCACGTTTCCGACGGTGGTCGCCGATTTGCGGAAGGGCTTATCGGAGGTCAGATGATCCTCCCACATCGCGTAAAGGATACGTCTGTGGACGGGTTTCAATCCGTCTCTGACGTCGGGGAGCGCTCTCGATACGATGACGCTCATCGCGTAGTTGATGAAAGAGGACTGCACCTCTTTTTCCATTTCTACGTCTACGATCTTCTGATCTTTGAATTCAAAATTATCCATTTCGTTCCTTTCGGTGAAAGTGTTGTTGTGTTTGAGGCCCCTTTGTGCAAAGGGGGCTGTCGCCGCAGGCGACTGGGGGATTGTAGGCAAATAGTAACAATTTTCTTTAATTTGTTCCTCTTATTTACAATCCCTCCACCGCTTCGCGGTTCCCCTCCCCTTGCACAGGGGAGGCGTTCCTTCCCCTCTCCACATCCCTGTGGATTTTGTGGAGAAATTTCAAGCGGCAACAGGGTTATGAACACCGGGGGGAAAACGTCCACAATTTTTGAGACGTTTTCAATTTCCTGTGGAAAAGCCAAACGGGTAAGTCGACCTGCGCTGTGGAGAAATTTTTCCCTTTTTGCGTCGGGATTTTTCGTACCACGCGCCGCGATATTTTCGAAAATGAGATTTTGCCGACAACTTTCAAGTGATTTTCAAGACTTTTTCTCCACAAATTGTCCACAATCTGTGGAAAACCGTGTTCACAGTCCGAAAACCTGTTCAAACGTCCAGATTCGTGACGAACGTCGCGTTCTTTTCGATGAAATCTTTTCTCGGCTCGACCTTGTCGCCCATGAGAGTCGAGAAGATCTCGTCGCACTTGACGGCGTCGGAGACCGTGACCTTGCGGATCGTGCGTCTTTCGGGATCCATCGTCGTCTCCCAGAGCTGCTCGGGGTCCATTTCACCAAGACCTTTATACCGCTCGGCTTCGATTCCCTTGTCGCCGAGCTCGTGAACAAAGAAGTCGCGTTCCTCGTCGGAGTATGCGTAGCGGATCTGCTTGCCCTTCGTGACCTTGTAAAGCGGCGGCTGCGCGAGATACACGTGACCCTCCTCGATCAGCTTCGGCATGTGACGGTAGAAGAACGTCAGAAGAAGAATCGAGATATGCGCGCCGTCGACGTCGGCATCCGCCATGATGATGATCTTGCCGTAGCGGAGCTTCGAGATATCGAAATCGGGGCCGATGCCGCAGCCGATGCACTGGATGATCGGCACGAGCTGCTGGTTTTCGTACGCCTTCGCGGGGCGCACCTTTTCGACGTTGAGGACTTTACCGCGAAGCGGCAGGATCGCCTGGAATTTCGGATTGCGTCCGTCCTTCGCGGAACCGCCTGCGGAGTTACCCTCTACGAGATAGAGCTCCGTGACGTTCACGTCCCTCTCCTGGCAGTCGGCAAGCTTGCCGGGCAGACCGCCCGATTTCAGCACGTTCTTGCGCGAGGCTTCCCTTGCCTTGCGCGCCGCCTCTCTCGCGCGGCTCGCGGCGAGGGATTTTTCGAGGATGATCTTGCAGACGGCGGGATTTTCTTCCATGAACTCGCCGAGTTTTTCGCAGACGAGCTGGTACATAAAGCTTCTGATTTCGGAATTTCCGAGCTTCGTCTTCGTCTGACCCTCGAACTGCGCTTCGGGCAATTTGACGGAAACGACGGCGCAGAGTCCTTCGAGAATATCGTCGGTCGAAAGCTTGTCCGCGTCCTTGAGCATGCCGTTCTTGTGGCCGTAATCGTTGAGGACCTTCGAGATCGCCGCCTTGAAGCCCGCTTCGTGCGTGCCGCCCTCGATCGTGTGGATGTTGTTCGCAAACGTGATGACGCTGTCCGTGTAGGAGTCGTTATACTGGAGCGCGACCTCCGCCGTGATATTGACGTCGGGGCGCGCCGTGCTCGGCTTCTGCCCCTTCATGTAGATGATCTGCTCGTGGATCGGCGTCGAATGTTTGGCGTTGTTGAGGTGCGAGACGAAGGACATAATGCCGCCCTCGTAGTGCAGGGTGTTCGTGACGAACGGCTCTTTCCGCTCGTCCGTGAAGACGATCTTGACGCCGGCGTTCAGAAATGCCTGTTCGCGCAGGCGGTCGAGTAAGACGTCGTAATCGAAGTACGTCTCCTCAAATATTTCGGGATCGGGCAGGAAACGGACGTAAAGTCCCTTTCTGCCCGTATTTTTTTCGATTTCGTGGAAAGGTACGGACACTTTTCCGCGCGCAAACGTGCCGCCGCAGAGGACGCCGTCGTTCGCGTTTTCGTAGAGCATCCATTCGGAGAGGGCGTTCACGACGGAAGCGCCGACGCCGTGCAGACCGCCCGAGATCGCGTATCCGTCGCCGCCGAATTTACCGCCCGCGTGAAGGATCGTGAAGATGACTTCGGGGGTCGGGATGCCCATCTTGTGATGGACTGCGTTCGGGATGCCGCGGCCGTTGTCCTGTACGCTGCAGGAGCCGTCGGGCAGGAGGCGTACGTCGATCTCGTCGCAGTAGCCCGCGAGCGCCTCGTCGATCGCGTTGTCGACGATCTCGTAGACGAGATGATGCAGTCCGCGCAGCGCGGTCGTACCGATGTACATACCGGGGCGTTTTCTGACCGCCTCAAGTCCCTCGAGGACCTGTATCTGCTCCTCTGTGTATTCTTTGCTGTTCTTGATTTCTTCAGACATAACAAACCGTGCCTTTCTGAGATTTGAAGAAGATAAACTAAAATTTTATGAGAATAATCGTGATTTCGTGCCGTTTACCTCCCTCCGGGAGGGGCTCGGCGCTGCTCGGATCTACCGCGCGGTCCGCCCAAACCCGGAGGGCGGGGGGAATCGGAAGGGT
>JAZLHQ010000225.1:0-6757 GCA_045616925.1 Eubacteriales bacterium
CAAATCTACCGTGTCGGCTGAACTGTAACGCCGAAAGCCTTGATAAAACCGAATTCGTTCTTGAAATCCCGTGCCCTTTGAAGATCCCTGCTCGCGACGGCGTAGTTCGTGAATCCGTCGAGCAGATTGACGGTGTCCGCCATTTTCCGCGCGATCTTTCCCGCGCCAATGATACCAACGTTCATATTCGTCCTCACTTGATGACGATCCGATCGTCTGCCGTTTTGTACTGGGAAAGATCACCGTCGAGATAAGCGATGTAGTCGATAAGCACCTGATAGTCGGAAATGGATTCGTCGATCACGAGCTCGTGATCGGCAAGGAAATAAAGCATACCGGACCCGCCGTTTTTGATCATATAGTCGTGACTTGCGAGCGTGTAAACGGCGTTTGGATCGACGGGGACGTAGACGCCGTCTTGCAGGATCATCACGTCCGAAATGCGGCGCTGACCGGAAATTCCGATGAACGAATCGGATTCGTCCACCAAAACGGGGCTGGGAATAGAGGTGTCCACCGTGCATTTCATGCCGGAGATCTGCTGGAAACTGCCGTCTTCACCGGAGGCGGCGCCGTCCTTTTTGTACTCCGACTGCACGCGGCGGTAGAAGTATTCGAGCATATCGCAAAGCTCCGCGCCCGTGATTTTGACGACGCAGAGCGTGTTCCCGTAGGGATTGACGGCGATAATATCCCGATAAGTGACGTCACCGGACTCAATATCCGCGCGGATGCCGCCGCCGTTGCACATTCCGACGTCGGCACCTCCGGCGACGCGGTAGGCGTCCGCCACGAAATCGCCGATGGCGAGCTCGCGCGAGCGGATCATACGGATCCCGTCGCCGTCACTGCAGGAAAGATCGAAATCGAGATGCCCGATCACCGTCTTCATCTGCTCGTCGAACGAAGCGCGCATCGAAGCGATCTTTTCGGAGACGGTCCCGTCTTTCTTTTCGTAGTGGTCGACGTAGCCGACCGAAGCCGTGCCGTCCTTTGAGAGAACGAGCTTGCCGATATTTTTGAGCTTCGTGCCCGTTGAAGATACGAGCACGTCCTCGCCCTTCTTGTTCTGCCGGATCCAGCAGGCAGCCTCGGTGTGCGAATGTCCGTCAAGCACGACGTCGATTCCGGAGGTGTTTTCGATCAATTCAAGCGAAGTGTAAGGCGTGTCCGCTTCGACGTCCATGCCGAGATGCGAGAGGACGACGACGAAATCCGCGCCCTTTTTCCTGCATTCGTCGACGTTTTTCTGCACGTTTTCGTATAATTCCGCGCCGTCCCCGCCGTCCGAGAAATCGTAGACGTACCTGCCGTCCTCCATATAATCTTTGGGTGACGAGTCAGCGATCGTCCACGGCGTCGAAACGCCGATGAACGCGGCCTTGATCTTTCCGTATTTTTCGATCACGTAGGGCTTCGTATCTTCGTTGAGCCAGTTCTCCCCGCTGCCCGAATACGTGACGTTTGCGTTCAGAAACTGCGCGTCGGATCTCCTCACGTTCTCTTTGAGCTGCCCGATCCCGAAATCGAACTCGTGATTGCCGAGGATGGCGAAATCGTATCCGACGACGTTCATCAGATCGACCGCGTACGCGCCTTTCGAAACGGCGCCCTCGTAGGAGCC
Organism: Eubacteriales bacterium; assembly: GCA_045616925.1. Lineage (GTDB taxonomy): Bacteria > Bacillota > Clostridia > Oscillospirales > CAG-272 > JAZLHQ01. The sequence continues at coordinate 1,625 of JAZLHQ010000225.1, forward strand.
CTGCGAGAAGTCGCCGCAATCCGCGAGCACGACGTAGCGGTATTTTTCGCTCATTTCTTTCTTATAAGCCGCAAGACCGTCGTAACCGATATTTTCGTCGATCCCGCAGTGCACGTCGTTCGTAAACAGAACGACGACGTCCTCCGAACGGCCGTCCCTCGGGGAGCAGGCCGTCAGACCCGAAAGGATCAGGAGACAAAGCAATAATGCCGTAATTTTGATTTTCATGATCTTCCTCATCTTCTTGACTTTATTCCGCAAACGTTTGTTGGTCGTAGCGATCGAGCTGCCGCTGATTCTTGATAACGGTCGTTTTTTCGGGGAATTGCGCAGGGATCTCCTTGAAATGATCGCGCACGTCCTTCGTCCTGCCTTTATAAAAAATCCATTTGGTGAAATCCCAGTCGATCTTTTCGTCGCAGCCCTCGGTCATATCGGGGCGGCTCTTGCCGCGGTACGTTTTCAGACGTTTCCTTGCGCGCCGGTAGCAGGCAAAGCGCCCGAAGAGCAGCAGGACGATCACGTCCGCCTCTTCGAGCCGTCTTGATTCGTATAACTTCCGATAATTTCCGTCGATGACCCAATCGGTGTGCGAATCGAGAAAATCACCGACGATACGGAGCTTTTCTTCTGCGGGACGCACCTTCCAGCCGGGCAGCCAGTGTACGCGGTCAAGGTGCAGAACGTCAATGCCGTATAATTTTCCGAATTTTTCGGCGAGAGTCGATTTTCCCGCTCCGCTGTATCCCATAACGACGATCTTCATTTCGTTCTCCTTGGGTGAAATATCCGCCCGACGGGAAATACCGTCGGGCGGGTCTTTGTGATCAGGCAAGACCGGGAAGGACGGGTCTGCCTTTCTTGCGCATTTCGTTGAAATAGAGTTCCTCGGTCGCGAGCGCCATCTTCGTGACGGCGAAATCGCAGTCGTGCGGATAGACGTACCACGTGTCGTTTCTCGTGTTGAGGTCGACGCAGTCGCCGTTTTTGAAGAGATAACGGTACTCGATATGTACGGAATACGTGTTCGCGGCTTTCAGATTGATCTCGGCAGTGTCGCTCTTTTCGGGATCGTCGAGCGTGACGCGGAAGCCGTCCATATCGTGGATCATCTTGCCGGATCCGACGTCGATGAACTTCTTCGCGTTCGGCAGGGATTTTACGTCGACGGGCATTTCTCCCGTAGAATAGGTGCCGTTTTCGACCTCTTCGCGCACGTTTTTGCGCTCCCATTCGTACCAGTCGGGAATGTGGGAGAATTCCGTTTCGCCCTCGACGGCTTTGAGCTCGCCGAGCTCGGTCATTTTCCAGGATTTGCCGCAGAACTTGCAGGAGAGAACGGCGTCCTCGGAGCGCATACCGTATTCCTTTTTGCAGTTGGGGCACTGATAAAGGACTTTGTCGAGTCCGTCCGCGCGCTTCGGATCGTCGATTTTGATCCCTTTTTCCTTCTGCCACGCGAATTCGTCGTACTGAAACGCCTCGACGAGCTTACGGTTGATCTCGTCCGCCGAGAGCTTTTCGAGATCCTCTTCGGTGAAGAGAAGGGTGTAATCCGCTTCGTTGTAAGGGATCCTGCGCTCGTGGGACGTATCCCAGAACGGGGAATTGATGTGATGCCCGTGGCAGATCAGCGTCATAACGGGCACGCGGAACAGTTTGACCATCTGTCCGAGCGACTGCGGCAGGACCGCGGTCGTTCCGCAGAGCGAATAGCGCGCTTCGGGGTAGAGAACGGGCACGTCGCCGCGCGAAAGGACCTTGCGGATCTGGCGCACGAGCACCGGATCGTTCGTGAATTTGCGCTTGCAGATGCAGCCGATGTTCCGGAGCAGACCCTCGCGTCCGATAAAGCCGTCGATTGCGACGACGAAATTCGGAAATCTGCCTTTGAGCAGCTTGTACGCGACGCTGAAATCCATAAACGCGTTGTGATTGCAGAGCAGAATGAAGGGACCCTTGTAGGTGTCCGCGCCGTTGTGATAGGTGATCCTCGGTTTGTACTTGATGAGATAGGGGGCGCAGATCAGACCCGCGATCGGTCTTAAATACCAGCGGAAGCGCCGCGGCTCCTCTGCCATATCGAATCGCTTGAATTCAGGCATAAAAATCTCCGAAAAAACCTCAAAAGAGGCCGAATAAGGATACCTTTGACAATATACCACAATTTTCGCCGATTGTCAAGAAAAATATAGCGTGAATATCATTCCGTCGAATCCGAGACGTAGGAAGCGGCGTACTGCTTCGGCGTCACGTTCATGAAACGCCTGAATTCCTTGGAAAAATAGCACGGCGACGAAAAACCGCACCGCACGGCGCATTCGGTGACGGAATAGTAGCCGGTCGATAAAAGCTGGCACGCCTTTTCGATGCGGAAGCGCTGCACGTATTCGACGGGCGGCATTCCGAAAGCATTTGCAAACAGACGTCTTAAATAAGCGGAAGAAAATCCGCAGAGCGACGCGAGATACTCAACGTCCGAAGCGCGTTCGCTCCGGTATTCGGCGGCGATGAAATCGAGCGCCGGACGGATCTTGTGATCCTCATTCGGCAGATCGCGCCGGAATTCACCCTTGTAAAACAGCTTGTCAAGCAGCGCATAAAAGAGGGAAAGGGACGAAAAGGCGCGGAAATCGCCGATCTGATCGTACTGCGCGCAGAGCTTCCGGAAATCCTCGTCGATCGAAAGCCGTGCGGGCGGCTTCATCACGACGACGTCCTCGGGCAGAGCGCCGACGGCGTTGAAATGCACGGCGATGATATCGCGCGAATCGTCGACCTCGGATATGAACGGAACGCCCTCTGGAACGAATGTCACGCTCCCGGTCGGCGACAAAAAGGAGCCACCCGCGGTCGTTATGTGCATATCGCCCCTGAGCGAAAAGGAAAGACAGTGAAAATTGCGGGCGGCAACGCGCACTCTGCCGCTCGGATGGTGTATTTTCAAAACGTTGATCGACGTGATATAAAAGGGAATTGTCTGCACCGTAAAATCCTCCCGCTTGTTTCGATTTGTTATCGTTTGTTTTGATTTGTTGTTGACGCAGAATCGGAAGCGTGTTATACTACCCGCAGAAAGTTGCGGATAATTGCCGCTTTCCTGTCATTATACATCAAATTGCGGCGAATTGCAACAATTTTCGGAAAGTTTTGAAATAAACAATCATCGGAGGAACAAATGGCGATCAGACATACAGCCGTCAGTTATTACGGCATCAGTTACATTGAGCACGCGAGGGCGGATTTCGAGGAGATGAAAGAGCATGGATGCGATACCGTGATCCTCGCTTTGTCGGAATACGATATTGATTTCTGGTTTCCGAACGTCAATGAAATCGTAAAATGTGCGCACGGAATGGGAATGCGCGTCCTTGCCGACCTCTGGGGCATCGGCAAATATTTCGGCGGTGAGCCGGTCTCCCTCTTCCTGCAGAACAATATCCGTCACAGACAGGTGTCCGCGATGACGGACGAAGTTTTGAACGCCGCCTGCTTCGTGACCTCCTCCTTTCGCGACTATTTCAACCGCATTTGTGAAAAACTGACGCGCGAAACGGAGGTGGACGGCTTTTTCTGGGACGAACCGCATTTCGCTCTGCCGAAATCCTACGCCTCGATCACGGGCGGCGCGGGCGACGACTGGAGCTGCCGCTGCCCCGAATGCAAACGAAAATTCGAAGCCTATTACGGCTACGAAATGCCGCGCGTGATGAACGACGACGTGAAGCAGTTCCGTTGGCGGGAGGCACTCCAAACGCTCTCGGACGCGTCAAAGCTCATCAAAAGCATCGACCCGAAGCGCGAGATCACCTGCTGCGTCCACGCGACGCTGCAATCTTACTACGTGACGGAACTGCGCGGCTACGACAACTGGGACGCGGTCGCCGCCTGCCCGTATTTCGACGTTTTTTCATCGACGATCGTCAAGTGGGATATGCCGGAGAGCTTTTTTAAGTCCATAAGCGAAAGAACGGTCGCGGCGGCGAAGAAGTACGGCAAGGAGTCCGAGCGGTGGATCATGGGCTATAGTCAAAGCCCCGAAGACTTATCGCAGATCGACCGCGTCGTCGATCTTTATGAAAAAGCGGGCGTCGACCGCCTCGGCGTCTGGACTTATCGCGGAGGACTCGGGACGTCGGTTGCCGCGAAGGATCCGATCGCGCTCTGGGACCGGATCGGTGAAAATTTCAAACGCGTAAAAAATAATCATTGAAAGAGAGGATATACAGATGCTGAACGATCACGGATATTATGAAAAAATACTCGCAAACCTCGAAAAAATCAACGAAACGCAGGGTGAAAACATCAAAGCGGCGGCGAAACTGCTCGCAGACGCCATCGAAGCGGACAGACTCATCTACGTCTACGGAGGCGGCGGACACACGACGCTCTGCGTCGGCGAAATGTTTTTCCGCGCGGGAGGTCTTGCCAATATCAACCCCGTTATGGAAACGGGACTTTCCGTTTTCAATCAAGCGCTCAAATACCTTGAGCTCGAAAGAACGGTCAACTACGGAAGCGCGATCATGCGCTACTACGACATCGGCAGGGACGACGTTCTGATCATCTATCACAACATCGGCATCAACCCGGCGACGATCGACGCCGCAATCGAAGCGAAAAAGAGAGGGGCAAAGATCATCGCCGTCTCAAGCCGTTACTGGCAGGAGGGGATCCCCTCGGACAGCAAGATCAGACACCCGAGCAAAACGAATCTTTTCGACTACGCTGACGTGAAGATCGACGATTTCAATCCGGTCGGCGACGCCGTCGTGACGATTGACGGTCTTGATTCCCCCGTTGCACCCGTGTCGAACGTGATCGACTTCTATATCATCCACGAGCTTGAGATCGCGGCGATCGGCGAGTGTCTTGCGCGCGGCGTAACGCCGCCCGTCTGGTGCTCCGCGAACGAGCCGGGCGGCGACGAAAAGAACGCCCGCTACCTCGAAAAATACAAGCCGCGTATCAAAATGCTCTGAAAGGCGGGATACGGAAATGATCAGAACACCGAAAGAGGGCGTCGAAAAGCTGCTCGCGATCCGCGGGCGGGAAATACCCGATTTTTCGATCCGAAAGCCCGAAGCGGGCAGATTTCTCGACCGTTTGTCGGTCGGCGGCAAAACGGTACCG
>JAZLHQ010000226.1:0-4704 GCA_045616925.1 Eubacteriales bacterium
AAACGGTCGTCACCGAATTCGGCGGGGAACGCTTTCTTTTGACGCACGGGCACAGATTCGGCGTTAAGTGCGGCACGGACGCACTTCTCAAAAAAGCCGCCGAAGAGAACGTTGACGTCGCTCTGTTCGGGCACACGCACGAGCCCTACTCAGCTTTCTGCGACGCGGGTCTTCCCCATAAGATCCTGCTTCTCAATCCCGGCAGTCTCGGCGAGCCGTCCGGCGCGGTCCCGCGCTTTGCGACGATCGAGATCCGAAACGGCGTGATCCTTGAAAATCTCGCCGAATTTCACTGAAAGGAACCGCTATGACTTACTCCGTACCGAAAAAGCCGCGGAAAGCGCTGATCGTTGCCGTATCTCTCGGCATTCTCTCGATCCTCGGGCTTTACGCCGCGCAGTTTCTCACGAAATTCAGCTCCGTCTGCCAACTCTTTTCGCTCCTTCTGGCGGCGTTCTGCATCTGGATCCTCGTGCGTTATACGATCATCCAATATCACTACACCTTCTGCGACACGATGAAAGAGGGTCTGCCCTGCCGTCTTCGGGTCGTGACGGTTTCCGGCAGGGATTCCAAAACGCTTTACGAGATCGAGATCCTGAACGGCGACCGCATTTTTCCCTACGATCCGAAAAACAAGCCGAAAACCGACGACGGCAGGCGTATTAAGCTTGAAAACGTCGCTTCGAATCTTTTTGCCGAAAATCTTTACGTTTATCATCCCGAGGGGCTGGACCGCGCACTTCTTATGGAGTGCAGCGGCGATTTCGCCGACCTTCTCCAAGAAATGATCAAACTGACGCCGGAAAAGGAGGATACCGATGACTGATCTTTTACTGAAATTATTCGTCAAAAACCATAAAAACGTGACCGATCCGAAGGTGCGCGGCGTCTACGGAACGCTCGCAGGCGTCACCGGCATCGTCACGAATCTGATCATCTCTTTGGTCAAGCTCTTCATCGGACTTTTCGCCGGATCCGTTTCCGTAATGGCGGACGCCGTCAACAATATGGCGGACGCGGGATCCTCCGCGATCACGCTCGTCGGCTTCAAACTCGCAGGAAAGCCCGCAGACCGCGAGCATCCCTACGGGCACGCGCAGATCGAATACATCACGGGTATGATTATCTCATTTCTGATCATTCTGATCGGCGGATCGTTTCTCGTTGAATCCTTCAAGAGCATTTTGAAGCCCGAAGCGACCAAATTCGACGTCATCACGCTCGTGATCCTCGGCGTGACCGTGCTCGCAAAGCTCTGGCAGTGGGCATTTTATAGAAAACTCGCCAAAAAGATCGACTCCGAATCCCTGCTCGCAAGCGCTCAGGACAGCATCAACGACGTCATTTCGACGACCGTCGTCTTCGTCGCCGCGATCTTCGGTCACGTAACGGGTCTTCTCATCGACGGCTGGGTCGGCTGCGCCGTCGCCGTTTACATCATCGTATCGGGCATCAAGCTCGTCATCGAGACCTCGGGTCCCCTTCTCGGCGCCGCGCCCGACAAGGACACCGTCAAGGCGATCGCCGACAAAGTCCTCTCCTACGAGGGCGTGATCGGCGTCCACGATCTGATCGTGCACAGCTACGGAAAAAGCTGCACGTTCGCGAGCGTTCACGCCGAGGTACCCGCCGAACAGGACGTTCTTATCAGCCACGACGTTATCGACAACATCGAAGCGGACGTGCGCCGTGATCTCGGCATCGAACTCGTCATTCACCTCGACCCGATCGTCACGAACGATCCCGTCGTCAACGAGATGCGCGACTATACGGCGAGCGTCATTTCGGGGATTGGGCACGACGTATCGTTCCACGATTTCCGCATCGTCAAGGGTCCGACGCACACGAACGTTCTTTTCGACGTGGTCGTACCCGTCGATTACAAATTGCCCGACAAGGAACTCGTAAATCTGATCTCGACGGAAATCAGAGAGCGGTATCCCGACGCTTACTGCGTTCTGCACATCGACCGCGATTATTCCGATTTCATCGGAAGAGACACGAAATAAAATACTTATCGAGGATGCAAAATCGCTTTGCATCCTCGTTTTTTTCGAAAATACGTAACAAATCCGTTCCGTTTGCGACATAGAGGGTAGAAGGAGGTGGAAACGATGGACGACGGCAAGATCACCGATCTGTTTTTCGAGCGCTCGGAAAACGCGATCGCGGAGCTTTCCTCAAAATACGGCGATAAATGTCTGAAAATCGCCGTCGGTATTCTGAACGATCCGCTGGATGCGGAAGAGTGCGTGAACGACGCGTATTTAGCACTTTGGAACGCGATCCCGCCCGAACGTCCGCAGTCGCTTCCCGCCTATCTTTTTGCGCGGGTGCGGAACATTTCGATCAGCAAATACCGCCGTGAAAATACGAAAAAGCGCGGCGGGCAGTACGATCTTTGTCTTGAAGAACTTGAAGACGTCATTCCGGACGAAGACGTGACCGACTTAAAAGAGATTGCCGAAGCGCTGAACGGATTTCTCGCAGAGCAAAGCGAGACGAACCGCCTTCTTTTCGTGCGGCGCTTCTGGTACATGGACTCCTACGAAGCGCTTTCAGAAAGAACGGGGCTTCGCGAGGGAGCGATCCGCGCGCGCCTCTGCCGTATGCGCAGCGATCTGAAAGCATATTTCAAAAAGAGAGGTATTTTCGATGAATAGCGAAAAACTGATGGACGCGATCGGTATGATCGACCGTCAATACGTTGCAAAATATGAAAACGTGCACAAAATACGGAATAAAGCGAATTTCGTGAAATGGGGCGTTGCCGCCGCGTGCCTCTGCCTGCTCGTCGGCGCTCTTGGCGCCGCGTTTATGAGAAGCAAACCGAAAGCGCCCGAAACGACGCCCGTAACGACCGTCAAACCGCTGCCTTACGCCGTCGTCCCCAAAACCCTCCCGCCCGTGCCGGAGGATGAGAACATTGAATCCTCCATTACATCAAAATCCGCTGTGATTTGTGTGAATGAAGGAGGGGTTGCCCAAAGCAAAACCGGAGACGTTCTGACGCTCGTTTTCTATTTGACAAACTATGGAGCCAGAACATTTAAGACAAGAACGTATTGTATAGATGTGCCTTCTGAAGTTGAGCTTCTCACGCCGCAGGAATTTATTTTCGATCCGAGCATCTCCCCGTTTTTTGAAGTGTCATTCCGCCTGCTTGACGACGCACTTGATTTTGGCTCGTTTACTATGCATTTCAAGTCTGCCGAAGAAGAAGACTATGCACCCAATACTCACAAAGTGCACATATATTATGAACGTGAAGAGTGCTTTGATTACTCTGCAATCGTCCCGACAAAACTTCCGAACTACAAAGGATTTGTCCAATTCACAGGATACGGTGCCAAAATCAGATGCGCGTGTGACGGTGACGTTTATCAGTATCACAAAAGCGGGGAAGACATTGTCCGTGGTATTCGAATTGTGGATAATTATCGCTTCAAAAAGTGGCATATCACCCTGCAAACTACGGACGGCATTATTCTCAAAACCGAGAAAGAATTCGTGTTTGATTATACGAAATCCGATATGTTCGACGTTGTCTTTGACCTTGCTGACGGTTACGAGCGCGGAACTATCACGGTCAAGGTTGAGCCGATCGGCAAATACGCGGGCGAATGCGCGACGATGGTTTCAAGAATCGATGTCGTGAAGAAAGAAGATGCCGTTGTATCAGAATATCTGCTGCTGTATTTGAGTTACTGGGAGGCACCCAACAAAGACGTGGATGAACTCGTTTCTCCGGATTTTGACATCAATAAGATTTTTACGAATCACATTGATTTGGCAAATAATTAGGCATAATGCACATACACCCCCCCCCCGACTTGTACAAAAGAGCGAATTAATTTTGTGCATATTGACAAATTTCGCAGGATATGGTAAACTTGCTTATCCAGACAATCGGAGGGTATTATGAACAACTCACAGAAAATCGAAAAGAACGAAAACGCGGTCAAGGGCTTTTTCGGCGCCCTGCTCTTCTCCGTCGCGGGCGGAATCGTTTGGTTTCTGCTCTATCAGATCGGCGTTCTCGCGTGGCTGAGCGGCTTCGTCGGCGTCTTCTGCGCGATCAAGGGTTATGAAATTTTCGGCGGAAAACTCAGCAAAAAAGGCATCGTGATCGCCGTCGTATGCGCAATCGTCGTTCTGATAATCGCTTGGTATCTCTGCCTTTCCCTCGACGTTTACAAAGCATATCAGGAATGGTACAAGAGCGGCGACGTCGACTACACGGTCACGTTCGGGCAGAGCATCACGATCGCTTATCTGTTTCTCGGCGACTCTTCCATCGCGGGACCGTATTTTATCGATCTCGGTCTCGGACTTCTCTTCGCTGCGCTCGGTGCCGTCAGCGTCGTGCGTATGTCGAGCAGCAAACTGAAACTCAAAGAAATGCAGAAAGAGACGCCCGCGGCTTACGCGGACGTCAACGACGGCGATCTTTGCAGAACGCTGACGGTCATCCGCCCGAAGAAATTCGTTGCGATGGCTGCAGAAGTTTCGATCCATCTGAACGGCGTTCAGATCGGTTACGTCAAGAACAACGATAAGATCGAAATGCCGATCAACGCAAATCCCGGCACGCTCGTACTCGTCTGTGGCAACGGCAAGATGGGCAAGCCCGTCGAGATCCCGGCGGGAGAAGAGCCGCTGACCTTTGAAGCACGCGTTTCCGGCGGTCTTTTCAAGGAT
>JAZLHQ010000227.1:0-6032 GCA_045616925.1 Eubacteriales bacterium
AGATCACGATCGACGATTTCGCGAAGGTCGACGTCCGCGTCGGCGAAATTCTCGAATGTGCCGCCGTCGAAAAGAGCAACAAACTGCTCTGCAGCAAGATAAAGATCGGCGACAAGATCCACACGGTCGTGTCGGGCATCCGTTCGGCGTACAAGGCGGAGGAGATGGTCGGCAAGAAAGTGCTCGTCGTCGTCAACCTGAAGCCGCGCAAGATCGCGGGCATCCTTTCCGAAGGTATGGTGCTCTGCGCCGCCGACGGCGAAAAGCTCTCGATCATAACGCCCGAAAACAAGGACATCGCGTCCGGCTCGCAGATTTCGTAAAAAATATGGGGGAAACCTTGCGGTTTCCCCCTTTTCGGAGGAATTATTATGATTTATCACGGCATGGATATTTTCAACGCGGCGGAGATTATTCCGCTCGACGACGGCTTCACGTGGAGACGCGTCCCGAAATCCGTCGAGGATCACCTCGAGGTCGGGCAGCAGGCCTTCAATATGAGCAGAGGCACGACGGGCGTCGAACTGCGCTTCGTCATGCGCTCCGACAAGGTCGTTTTCCGTATGCAGAAGGTTATGAAGAACGAATCGACGCAGAACTTCCACGTTTTCCGCGGCTCGATCCAGGGCTCGTGGGAGGATCACGAATCGAGCAAGGCGCTCGTCAACGACGACGTCGTCGATTTTGAGATCAAACGCTCGAACAATCTCGAGACGCTTCGCGAAATGGCGAAGCTCGCGGGCGATCCGTTCGATCCCGAGGTCGTACGCGTGATTTTTGACCGCGGACACTTCAAAATTCTCGATATCATCGGCGAAATTGAGATCCCGCGCTCGGAGCAGCTTCCGAAAAAGACGATGCTTTCCTACGGCTCGTCGATCACGCACGGCTCGAACAGCATCGATATGTCCCATTCGTGGGTCAGCGAGATCGCGCACGATCTGAAGGTCGACGCGCGCAATCTGGGCTTTGCTGGCGCCTGCGCGATGGAGCCCGAGATGGCGGACTATCTTGCCGATCTCGGCAAAAAGGGATTCTGGGACTTCGCGACGCTCGAGCTCGGCATCAACGTTCTGCACTGGGACCGCGAAAAAATGGTCACGCGCTCCGAAAATCTGATCCGCCGAGTCGCGGGCGAGAACCCGACGAAGCCCGTTTTCGTGATCTCTCCGTTCTACGCGGGCGAGGATTTCCACGGCGGCAAGCGCGCCGATCTCTGGCGCGAGGTGCTGAGAGAGGTCTGCGCCAAACTCGCTCTGCCGAACGTCACGCTGATTAACGGTCTCGATCTCCTCGGCGACGTGACGCTCCTGTCCGCCGACGAAGTGCATCCGAACATCTACGGCGTCCGTCAGATCGCGGACAGACTCGGCAAGATTCTTCAAAACGCAATAAATTAACAATCGGAGGCAACAATGTTTCTTGACGACGGCATTTTCGATATCGCGTATTCCAAAATAGGCCTTGCGCCGAAGAACACGAAAGAGCATTTCCTCATCGCTTCCGGATACGATTTCGACGCCCTCAAGGGCGACGTGCGCATCACGAAGGACGGGCGGCTGCTCATGTGCCACGACGCCGGTTTTACTTTTGACGAAAACGGGTATATTGTCAAATTCAACAAGGAAAATTACGTACCCTTCCTTGAAATGGACTACAAAGAGGCGTGCGGACAGGGATATTTTGAAATGCACGAAAAGTTCGGATATTACGCCGAAGTTGCCGATTTCGACGATTTCGTCCGCATCTGCTCCGAAAAGAACAAGATCGCGTACGTCACGCTGCGCAACAACCGTATTCCCGAGCTCGTCAGCGAAACGCTGAAGACTCTGCGGAAATACGACATGGAAGACAAGTGCGTGATCAATTCGTTCACCTACGAAACGCTCACCGAAGTGCGTAAATATTCTGACAAAATACCCGTGTCGAACGTCTTTCACAAGAGCGATATTCTGACGCCGGAAACGGTCGGAAAGGTAGCGGAGCTCGGCAATTCGATCGTGACTCCCTTTACGTTTGAAGCGCCGAACGCCTACGACGTCGTGAAGGCGTCGGAGGAAGGATATCGCGAAGCGAAGCGCCTCGGCGTTTATCTGCACATGGCGCAGATCCCGACGCCAATGGACAGGGAAAATCTCATCAAGCTCGGTTTCACGGGCTTCCAGCTCCTGTATCCGATCAAAAAATAAACCGCGCCGACCCGAGGATCTTCGGCTTCCCCTCGGGGGAAGCTGTCGCCGAAGGCGACTGATGAGGTGTCACGGTGTTGCCTTTTCTCATTTGTTCTCCTCATCCGTCGTGCTTCGCACGCCGCCTTCCCCGCCGGGGAAGGCGAGGCAGCGATGCAAACCCGCGGACAACCGTGCCCGAAAACAACGAAACCCCTTGCGGATCAAAAAATCCGCAAGGGGTTTTGCCGTTATTTCTGCTTTGAGAGGAAATCAATGCTGACGCCGCGCTTTTCGATCTCGGCGTCGATATTCAGAACGCCCTCCGGCTCGGCGTTCGGGTCGGGCTCGGGAACGATCTGTGAATCCTTTTTCAATTTGTTTTCACTGAATTCGTTCGGCACTGGTGCCTGCACGTTTTCCGCTTCCTTCATTTCATTCAGAAAGCGCTGCCCGTAGAGACGGTAATCGTCGCCGAGCTCTTCTTTGAGAGAGGAAATATCGCCTTTGTTTTTGTCGTAGGCCGACTTGAAACGCGGGAGAAGCTTTTCTTTATACTTCTTTTCGGCGGCTTCGCGCGCGGCTTCCGGCTCGACACGGCCGTTTTTGAACTTTGCGTCCAATTCCTTCCACTTTTTGGCGGCGTATTCACGACCGTCCTTGCGCAGAGCCGAAACGTCGTTCAGAATATCGTTGAACTTGGCGTCGATCTCTTTGGAATATTCGTTCGGACAATTCATCGTATGGAGATCTGAATTGAAATTCCGATTGCAGAAGCGTTTGTCGGCGACCGCAGCCAGGTCTTTGAGGATCTTTTTCTCGCGGTGGGATTCGATCGGGTGGAAGAAGCGACCGAGACGTCCGCGGTTTACGTTCTTTTGGCGGATCGCCTGCGCCGCGCTGACGAGATCGGGGTAGGAAACCACCTCGTTGTCGAGATAATCCCGCGAAAAATCCGCGCGGATCTCGTTTGCGGATTTTCCGGAAATGTCTTTGAGAATATCGTCGCGCTTCTGCGGGAGCGGAAGTGAGCCGAGGAGTTCGCGAAGATCCTTTTCCGACATATCGCCGTAGGCGAGCCGGTCGCAGGGCATGAATTTTGGGACCGTCGTTTCCTTGTAGATGACGTCCGTCATCAGCGAATCGAATTCGCGGATCATATCGGCGACGTTGCATTTTTCATCGAAAGCGGCGCCGCCTTCGATCTTGAACCGCTCCTTGAGCACGTCTTGGAGCGCGTAGCGGTACGTTTCTTTGAAAAGCTCGCTCGCTTCGCTGATCAGATTGTTCTTTACCTGCGGATCAAGACGGATATCGCCGGATTTGACGGCGGAAATTTTTGCGCAGATCTCCTGCAGATCTTTAAGATTGTCGAAAAGATCGTCGATATTCGGCAGAACGCCGTATTTTTCTTTGAAATTTTTCAGAGCGTCGGTCGTGAATTGGGACACAGGCATGGCGTTTTTCTCCGTTTGTTACTCGTTCGGGATCTTCCGGATGCGTTTTTTGATCTTCCGGATCTGCGAGAGCATTTCAAGAGCGTCGTGAACGGGGCGCACCGAGGATTCTCCGTGTACGAGGATCTTCACGGGGTGCTCCGTGACCTTATAGCCGAATTTTTTTGCGATGAGAAGCGCTTCGAGGTCGAAGGCGAAACGGTCCGTTTCGCAGAAGGAAAAGATCTTCTTCGCGGCCTCTCCCGAAAATCCCTTGATGCCGCACTGCGAGTCCGTGCCGCGGTAGCCGGAGAAGAGATTGATCGTTTTGATGTAAATTTCGGACATCAGCTTGCGCTTCAGCGTGTAGCCCTCGTAGCCGCTCTTGTCGAGTCTGCGCGAGCCGACCAGAAGATCGGGTCTTGATCCGGCGAATTTCTTGTAAAAATCGACGATGACGTCCGTTCCGTACGCGAGATCGCAGTCCGTGAAGAGGACGAAATCGCCCGACGATGCGAGCATACCGCGTCTGACGGCGTAGCCTTTGCCGTGGTTGACGGTGTCGCCGACGAGTTTTACGCGCGGGTGCGATTTTGCGTATTCCGCGATGATCTGATCGCAGCCGTCGGCGCTGCCGTCGTTGGAGAAAATGACCTCGTAATCCTCGCCGAACGCTTCAGAAAGCGTCTTTTCGAGTGCGATCGCCGTGTTTTCGGCGTTTCTTTTCTCATTGTACATTGGAATGATGACGGAAATAGTCATTTTTCTTCCTTTCGGCGTTTCAGCGGCGGATCTCTTCGAGATACGCGCCGACCACGTAGCGGTAATCGCTGTTGTGATCGTTCGTGCAGGTGCAGAGGGTCAATAGTCTATCGTCCTTCGTGAAGACGTGATCCGTCTTCTTGTAGCGGGAATTGCCCGCCATTTCGTTGGCAAACAGGAGATATTCCGCGTTCGAGCCGAACACCGTGCGGATGAAGTTGTATTCAACGCTCGAGCGGAAGACCGTGTAGATCCTGTAAATGTAGACGCCGTTGTCGGTCAGGATCGTGATCGTGTTGTCGTTGTCCTTGTAGAACTTGTTGCCGAAGAACTTTGAAAGCTCGTAGAACATCGTTCCGGCGTTCATATTGTGCCCGTAGATGACCGTGTTGTGGTTGAACGAGAGAGTTTTGTCGTTGCGGTAGTCCATATAGATCGTGCCGGCGGTGACGACTCTGCCGTCAAAGCCGCGCGTCAGGTAATACTGGTTGTTGTACGTCTGCACGACGGGGTAGTTGATCGTGGTACCGTTCACGGTGATCCAGCCGACGAGATCGGGGTTGATGACGCGCAGGGAGTTGAGGTACGAACGCACGAGCATCAGATTTTCGGAGACGTCCGAATCGTCCGTCGAGATCGGCTCGTCGATATTGATCGGCTCCGCGCCGTACGCGGGATTTCCCGCGTAGAGGCGGTCCTTCATATTGCGCTGCGAAGCGTTGTCGGAGAGTTCGACCTCGTCGGTTTCCCAGATCTCCGCAAGGGAATCGTAAAGATCGTCTGCCTTCGCGTAGTTGACGAGCTGCCGGCAGATGAGGAACATACTGACGACGAAAATGGAGAAAAAGACGAGAGAAGCGATCGAAACGACGACGTTCGTTACGGAGCGGTTGCTTTTTTTCTTTTTGCCTTCTTCGATATCGGCGGCAGTCAGTCCCTCGAGGGAACGGAGAAACGGATCGCCGGTTTTTTCTTCGGGCAGAGACGTATTCTTCTTGCGGCGTGCCATATCCAACACTCCTTTCGCCGAAATTTCAGTTCATTATACCCATTATAACGCGATTTCGTGACGATTTCAAGTAAATTCTGTGAATTTCTACTTTTTGAAGCGCAGCCGGAGCGCGTTCGTGACGACGAAGAGGCTGCTTAAAGACATCGCGGCGGCGCCGAGCATCGGCGTCAGTCCGATGCCGAATTTCGAGAAAACGCCGGCGGCGATCGGAATGCCGATCACGTTGTAGAAGAACGCCCAGAAGAGATTTTCCTTGATATTGACCATCATCTGCCGGCTGAAGCGGATCGCTTTCGGGACGGTCCCGACCTCCGTGTTCAAGAGAACGACATCCGCGCAGTCGATCGCGATATCGGAGCCGCTTCCCATCGCGATGCCGACGCCCGCCGCGGCGAGCGCGGGCGCATCGTTGATCCCGTCGCCGACCATCGCGACGGTGCCGATCTTTTCTTTCGTCAGTTTTTCGACCGCCGCTTCTTTGCCGTCGGGCAGGACGCCCGCGATCACGCGGTCGATCCCGAGGCGTTTGCCGACGGCGTCGGCGACCGTCTGACGGTCGCCCGAAAGCATAACGGTATTGACGTCAAGGGTTTTAAGCGCCGCGACGGCGCTTGCGGCGTCGGTTTTTTCGGGGTCCGTGACGCCGAGAATGCC
>JAZLHQ010000228.1:0-5924 GCA_045616925.1 Eubacteriales bacterium
TCGGACACGATCGGATACGGCGCCGAGGGGATCGGACTTTTCCGCTCCGAATTTCTTTTTTTGTCTGAAAATTCGGCGCCGACGGAGGAAAAACAGACACGGATCTACCGCGATATCCTTGATTTGTGCGCAGGAAAAAGCGTTACGTTCCGCACGCTCGACGTCGGCGGCGACAAGCATATTCCCTACCTCGACCTGCCGAGATCCGACAATCCGTTCCTCGGTCTGCGCGGCGTGCGCTATACGCTCAAGAACCGCGATCTCTTCAAAACACAGCTGAAGGCGCTTCTGCGCGCGGGCGCCGGGCAAAACGGTCTTCGGATCCTTCTGCCGATGGTATGCGTTCCCTTTGAGATCGAAGACGTGCGCAGACTTCTCAAAGAATGCGGGCGCGAACTTGACGAAAAAGAGATCCCGTACGCTCTTTCTTACAGGCTCGGCGTGATGATCGAAACGCCCGCCGCCGTTTTTTGTGCCGATGCTCTCGCGAAATCCGCCGATTTTTTCAGCATCGGCACGAACGATCTCATCCAGTACGTGATGGCGGCGGAACGCACGGACGAAAAAGTTTCCTACCTTTACAGCTCCCGCGAGCCCGCCGTCCTCAGGGCGATCAAAGCGGTCGCAGACGCCGCGAAGCGTGCAGATATTTCCGTTTCGGTGTGCGGCGAAGCGGCGTACGATCCCTCTCTTCTCCCCTTCTTCATCGGGATCGGGATCGACAAACTGAGCGTCTCGGGGAGGCTCGTTCCGTCGGTCAGGAGAAGGATCGCCGGCATCGAAACGGATGCCTGCCGGAAGCTGTCTCTGCGACTGCTCGCCGCGTCCGACGCGCACGAAGTCGCAGAGATCCTTGCCGAAAACGATAAAAATCTATAAAATATGTACAAATTTCATATCGTCTATTGACAACGTTTCAACAATATGATAAAATATCTCCAAGCGAAAGAACGTTTCGCAAAATTCAATAAGGAGATATATCATGAAAAAACTCATCGTCCTCTTTTTGATCGCGGCGCTGATGGTTCCCGTTTTCTGCGTGAACGCCGCCGATTCCAAGACCGAAACGAAAACCGTTGATGTCAAATGGAACCCCGGTTACGTCGGATCTTCTCAGAATACGCAGAATTACGTTGACAAAATCAATCCGAACGGAGGCAATTATTCCTATACCGATCTGATCGATATGGGTCCCGCAGGCTCCACCGTCACGTTCACGAACCCGGGTCTCGGCTATCCTTCCAAGGCAGCTTACGTCCTTTCTTTCTGGACGGACGAAAATACGATCGACACTTCCGTAAAGAATTATCTGGGTGTCGGCGGCTCCGGCACGGACGCGTACAAGTACAGCTACACGGCGACCGATGACTGCTACGTCATCGTCACCTACCAGTGCGGTCAGGCACTCGCAGACAACTTCGGTGTCAACCGTACCGCTCTGATGGTCGGCGACAAGGAAGTCGACGTCGAATGGGAAATGGGCTACGTCGGATCCAAGACGCACAAGACCCAGGCAAACAAGATCTACGCAGGTACGCTCTATGCTCACAACACCGTTCCTTTCCTTCTCAAGAAGGGTGAAACGGTCAGCTTCGTTGCTTCCGGTTTCCAGACGAATTCTTCAAACGCAGCGATCTTCTCCTTCTGGACGCTTACGGACGGCGCTGATCCCACCAAGATCGACTCCTTCACGTTTGCTGACTCCATCGGTGCAAACGAAGTGACCGCTGAAGTACTTGCAGGACAGGGCTGCCAGATCGTTACCTACACCTCCACGAAGGACAACGAAAAGATTCGTCTCTGCTATGCTTCCGGTCAGCAGAAGGACACGCCGTTCGAAGGCACCCGTCCTACCGTCACGCTGACGCAGGTCGTCAAGGAAGACCCGACGGTCGATCCGAAACCCGGTGACCAAGATCAAGGCGACGCAACAATTTGGATCGCTGCGATTTCCGCGATCGCTCTCGCAGGCGCAGTCATCTGCAAGAAAAAACGCGCATAATCGAATCAACGAAAACCGCTCACGACAGTGAGCGGTTTTTTCTTGACATTTTTCGCGCGTTGTGCTATACTTTTTCTGAAAAACAACAAAAAGGACGGTAAATTATGAGTATTCTTGCCATTGACCAGGGCACGACCTCTTCCCGCGCCATCGTATTCGATGAAAAACTCAATATGAACGCCGTTTCGCAATACCCGACCGAACAGTTTTATCCGCAGCCGGGATGGGTCGAGCACGACGCGGAGCAGATACTCAGTACCGTTCTGCGCGCCATTTCGGACGTCCTTAAAAAGACGGACGAAAAAATCGACGCCGTCGGCATCACGAATCAGCGCGAAACCGTCGTTTTGTGGGACAAAAAGACTGGCAAGCCCGTCCACCGCGCGATCGTGTGGCAATGCCGCAGGACGGCGGATTTCTGCACAAGACTCGAAAAAGACGGTTTTGGTCCGATGATCCGCGAGAAAACGGGTCTGCCGATCGACGCGTATTTTTCGGCGAGCAAGGTCAGATGGATGCTCGACAACGTCGAGGGGCTCCGCGAGCGCGCCGAAAAGGGCGAGATCCTGATGGGCACGATCGACTGTTGGCTCATCTGGAATCTGAGCGGACGCAAATCGCACGTGACGGACGCGACGAACGCCTGCCGCACGATGCTTTACAACATACACACGGGAGATTGGGACGAAGATCTCTTAAAGCTCTTCGGGATCCCGTCGGCGATGCTCCCGAAGGTCGTCGATACGGCGGGAAAGCTTGCCGTCACGGGCGGCAAACTGATCCCCGAAAAACTCGTCGGCACGCCGATCTCGTCGGCGGTCGGCGACCAGCAGGGCGCCCTCTTCGGGCAGACCTGCTTCGATCCCGGCGACGCGAAAAACACGTACGGCACGGGCTGCTTCACGCTGATGAACACGGGCAAGGAGCCCGTTTCGACCGACAAACTGATCTCGATGGTCGCGTGGCAGATCGGCGGCGAGCGCGATTTCGCGCCCGAGGGCAGCGTTTTCAACGGCGGAAGCTCGATCCAGTGGCTCAGAGATGAACTGAAGATCATCAAAAGCGCGCCCGAGGCGGACGTTCTCGCCGAAAGCGTGCCCGATACGAAGGGCGTCTACTTCGTCTCCGCGTTCACGGGACTCGGCGCGCCGCACTGGGATATGTACGCGCGCGGCTGCCTCGTGGGGCTTACGCGCGGCATCGGCAGAGCCGAAGTCTGCCGCGCCGTGCTCGAAGGCATCGCTTTTCAGGTGCGCGACCTGCTCAAAACGATGGAAAAGGAATCCGGCAGGAAGATGACGAGTCTCTTCGTCGACGGCGGTGCCTCCGTCAGCGACATCATGATGCAGTTCCAGGCTGATATCGCGAACTGCGCGGTCGACCGCCCGAAGACGATCGAATCGACGGCGCGCGGCGCCGCGATGCTCGCGATGGTCGGTGCGGGGCTCTCGACCCTCGACGGCCTCAGAAAAACGCGCGAAAGCGACAAAATCTATAAACCCCAAATGCCCGCGAAGACCCGCGCGGAAAAACTGAAATCCTGGAAAAACGCGATCAAAGCGTCAAAAATCGTGCTCTGATATGACCGAAATAACGAATACCGCGCTGCCGAAAGAATTTCTCGAGCGAATGAAAAATCTCCTCGGAGACGATTTCGGCGCGTTTCTGAACTCCTTCGAAAACGAGCCGGTCAAGAGCGTGCGGCTCGATCCCAAAGCCGTTTCGCCTGAGATTTTCGAATCGGAAATGCGCCGCGTGGGCGCCGGCGTCAAAAAGATCCCCTACGCCGAATACGGCTATTACCTCGAAAACTTCGAAAAACCGGGCAATCTTCCCTTTCACCACGCGGGCGCGTTTTACGTGCAGGATCCGGCGGCGATGATGCCCGTCGCGGGCGTCCCGATCAAAGAGGATTTCAAGATCCTCGACCTCTGCGCAAGCCCCGGCGGAAAAAGCACGCAGGCGGCTGAAGGACTCTCCGAAAACGGTTTTCTGCTCTCGAATGAGATCGTTCCGGAGCGCTGCAAGATCCTCTTGTCAAACCTTGAGCGCATGGGGATCAAAAACCGCGCCGTCACGAACGCGGACACGGATTTTCTCGCCTCCTGCTACCGGAACGTCTTCGATCTCGTGATCGCGGACGCGCCCTGCTCGGGCGAAGGAATGCTCCGCAAAAACGAAAACGCCGCGATCGAGTGGAGTGTCGACAATATCGGAATGTGCGCCGAACGGCAGAAAAAGATCCTCGATAACGCGGCACAAACGGTCAGAAAAGGCGGGTACCTTCTCTATTCTACCTGCACCTACGCGCCCGAGGAAAACGAGATGAACGTGCGGTATTTTCTCACAAAGCACCCCGATTTTTCGCTCGTTCCTTTGTCGGATGCCGTCAATCGGCACACGTCACCGGGCGTCGGCGATGGAATGGAGTTCTGCCGCCGCTTTTACCCGCATTTTTCTCCGGGTGAGGGGCAGTTCGCCGCTTTATTCGTGAGAAACGACGCGCCCGATCCCGTGATCAAAAACTGTGAAAGCGCGTCGGACCGCAATTTGCAGCCCTCTCCCGCCGATCGGAAGATCGCGGAAGAATTTCTCAAAAATACGCTCGGAAAGATCCCCGACGGGCAGATGATCGTCTCCCGCCGCGACGGACTTTACCTAGAGAGCGAAATCCTGCCGCTCCCCGAAAAGCACCTCTTTTCGTGCGGGATCCCGCTCGGCGAGATCGTCAAGGGGAGGCTCGTTCCGCATCACAACTTTTTCAAGGCGTACGGCAGAGATTTTATCAACAAAATCGTCCTCGAGCCCGACGATCCGCGCGTTTGCGATTATCTCAAAGGGCTTGAGATCCCGGCGCCCGACGTCAAAAACGGCTACGCCGCCGTTCTTTTGGAAGGCGCCGTCCTCGGCGGCGCGAAGATCTCGGGCGGCGCTGCCAAAAATCACTATCCCAAAGGACTCAGAGTCCGGTTTTAAGAAAGGCAAATTATGAACTACTACGGCATGGAATTCTCCGAAAAAACGGTCGATCTCGTCAAGAAAGCGGAAAAAGACTGTCAGGCGGAATTTGAAAAAATCGACGAAAACTGCCTTCTCTGCAGTGCAAAAGTTCTGAACGCGTTTCAGAAAAACGGCGTCAACACCGCCGATTTTCTCGAGGTGACGGGCTACGGCTACAGCGATCCCGGCAGGGACAAACTCGAAAGGATCTACGCCGATATTTTCGGCGCCGAAGACGCGCTCGTGCGCGTCCAGCTGATGTCCGGCACGCACGCGCTCGCGGTCGCACTCGGCGGACTTCTCAAATACGGCGACGTCCTTTTGTCCGTCACGGGCGAGCCCTACGACACCCTCAGAAGCATCATCGGCACGTCCGGCGACAGCCGCAATTCGCTGATCGCGAACGGCGTCCGGTACGAGCAGATCGACCTTTTGGACAACGAATTCGACCTCGAAGCGATCGAGAAACGGGTCAGAGAGAGCAAAATCAAGGTCGCCGAGATCCAGCGCAGCCGCGGATACTCCCAACGCAAGAGTCTCACCGTCGACCGCATCGCCGAAGCGATCCGCGTCATCCACGAAGCGGATCCCGACTGCATCGTCCTCGTCGACAACTGCTACGGCGACTTCTGCGAAGCGCACGAGCCGACCGAATACGGCGCGGACGTGATCGTCGGCTCGCTGATGAAGAATCTCGGCGCGGGCATCGCCGTCACGGGCGCCTACTGCGTCGGCAAAACGGAATACGTCAACGATATCGCGGAGCGTCTGACGGCGCCCTGCGTCGGGCGCGATCTCGGCGCGAACCTCAATCAGCTGACGTCGTTCTACAAGGGGCTCTTTATGGCGCCGTCCGCCGTGCGGGCGTCGCTCAAAACGATGGTGCTTGCTTCCCGTATGCTCGAGCTTGCGGGCTTTGAGC
>JAZLHQ010000229.1:0-6075 GCA_045616925.1 Eubacteriales bacterium
CTGCACGACGAATTCGCCGTTCAGATTGGCGTTCGTATAGGAGACGTCCGTGCCCCACGAAGACACGATCCTGACGAAGGAGCGCTCCGCGAAGATCTCGGCGGAGTTGACGAACGCTTTTTCATCGGTGTCGGCGTCGAAAATCGCCTTTGCCATCTTCCCGGCGCTCTCGGCGAGCGGCTTTTCAGCAAGCTCGCCCGTTTTTCTGACCGTTTCCGATTTTTCGGGATCGGACAGATCGTAATAGGGATTCATCGCGAACTGCGCAGCGAAATAGGCGTCCGCGAGTTTCTTTTCGGTCTCTTCCGCGGTGTCGGACGGAAGGATCTCGGCGTCGGTCGACGCTCTGAACTTTTTGCCGTCTTTTTCGCCGTCTCTGTAAACGGTCACTTTGAATTTATGGGTATCCTTGATCCTGCGCGTATCGAGTTCCTTCTTGACGAAGAAGAGCTCCGCGCTTTCGTTTCTGACTTCGGTCAGACGCCATGCGTCAAGGTGCGCGTTATTGAGGATTTCGATCACGTTTTCAATCGTTTTCATTGTTATCCCTCCTGATTAACCGAGGCGGATGCGGGCTTTCATATAGGGGCCGCCGTCCGAGACCTTGACCCATTCCTTATAGCCCTTGCCGCAGTAGCCGCTGCCGCTGAGTTCGATCTTCCCGCTCATCATCGAAACGGATTTGAGCAGATCCGGCACGTAGCCGGTCAGAACGATCGGGGAGAAGATCTTGCCGGTCAGCTTGCCGTCTTTGATCTCTCTTGCGATCGAAACCATGCACTGGATGCCCCAGTTTTTCGGGTCTTCCATACCGCTGCTCGGCTCTTCGAGCAGGAATCCGTACTTGATCGAGGCGATCATTTCCTCTTTCGTCGCGTGTCCGCCCTCGAAATAGGTGTTGGTCATACGGGTGTAGACCTTGCGCTCGTAGCTTTCGCGTCTGCCGTTGCCGGTCGGCTCGACGCCGAGGCGCTCGGCGCTCAAGGCGTCGCAGAAGCCTTTTTTGAGGATGCCGCGGTCGATGACGACCGTGTCGCCCGTGAGCGTTCCCTCGTCGTCGAAGTAGAAGGTCGCCGCTTCCTCGACGGCGGAGCCGTCGTGCATCGTGACGTGCTCGCTCGCGACGTAATCGTTGACGTACTTTTTGGCGAGCGCTCTGTCCTTGACGAACATATCCATTTCGACGCCGTGGCCGAACGCCTCGTGCACGATCATACCGGTCGTCGCGGGGTCGCATACGCAGTCGTATTCGCCGGGCACGATCGGCTCGCTGTCGAGCAGCTCAAGCGTGACGGCGGTGACTTCGTCGACTTTTGCTTCCATTTCGTCGAAGATCTCGGCGCCGCCGAGCGTTGAGAACGGACGGTAGCTCTCCTTGATCTCCTCGCCCTTTGAGGCGAGCGCGACGATCGCGCCGTTCGTCCACATCAAAGTCTGGTCGAGCTCGCGGTTTTCGGAAATGAAGACCTTTCTGCACGCGCGGTAGCTCGCCTGCACGAGCACGTCGAGGATCCCCTCGGTTTTGAGTCCCTTTTCGCGGGTCTTACGCAGTTTTTCGAGGATCTTTTCATCTCCGAGATCGCGCGGGTGGATCTTATAGGGAGTCGATTTTTTGAGTTTTGCCGGCTCGTCCTTGAGGATCGCCGTCGGCAGGGGTTTTACGCACGAAGGAAGTGCCTTATCCTGCGCTTTCATACGTTCCTTAAGGGTTTTTACGATTTCCGGGATCTTTTCTTCCGAAAATTCGTTGAAGGAGTATTCCGCGCAGCCGGTCTTGTCGAAGACGCGCAGAACGTATCCGCTTCCGCCGCCGAAGCTGCCGGAACTGATGTTCACGCCGCTTCTTCCGATGCGCCACGAGCGGCTGTCGTCACATACCGCGAGCACGGACGCGTAAGCGTATTCTTTTTTCATTTCCGCGACCAGCTTTTTCAGCGCGGGAATGGCGACGTCAAGTTGTTCAAACATAGATAGCCTCCGTTTTTATATAAATTTCATAAGAAATTCGGTCAGAAATACTGCCGCCGAGGCGCCGATCGCCACCGTGAGCAGGTCTTTTTCGAGATAAGCGAGCAGGAACGCCGCCAGAAATCCGATCAGCGCCGACCATATACCGTTCGTCGCGAAAAAGATCGCGGGAACGGTCATCACGGACAAAACGGCGTACGGGACGTATTTCAGAAAAGACAAAACGAATCTGTTTTGGATGGGCTTTTTGATGAGTACCATCGGGATTGCGCGCAGAAGGTAGGTCACGAGCGCCATCAGAAAAAGGTAAAGCGCGAAGCGGTCGTTCATATCATAGGCCTCCCTTCTTTTCGGCAAGGCAATCGACGAGGGCGAAGATCGCGCCCGAGAGGCACGCCGATATGACGATCACGAAACCTTCCGGAACGCCCTTGAGCGCCGGAATAAAGCGGAACGCGCAGGAAAACGCGATCGCGGTCAGGATACAGAGGGCGGTTTTGGCGTCTTTTTTCGCCGCCGGCAGGCAGATCGCGATGAACATTCCGTAGATCGCGACGCCGAGCGCGGTCGTGAGGCTCTCCGGGAAGACGTTGCCCGCGAGCGCGCCGATCAGCGTCCCCGCGCTCCAGCCGACGTAAGGCGGCAGGATGAGGCCGTACATATAGGAGCGCCCGAGTCTGCCGTCTTTCGACGAAGCGACGCCGAAAACCTCGTCCGTATTGACGAAAGCGAGGACAAAGCGATCGAAAAGGCTTATATCTTCGCCGAATTTCTGCGAGATCGAGATCGACATAAGGCTATATCGCAGATTGATGATGAGCTGCGTGAAAACGAGTTCCGTGAGGCTCCCCGACGCGACGATGATCGGCACGGCGGCGAGCTGCCCCGCGGACGTGCAGTTCGTCATTGAGATGAGAAGTGTTCTGATGGCGGAAAGTCCCGCGCCGGACGCGAAAATGCCGAACGCGAATGAAACGGACAGGTAGCCGAGGCAAATCGGAAGTCCGTCCTTGAGACCTTGTACGAAGGGAGATTTTCGGCTCATTTTCGACTTATTACTGCGGATAAACGAAGTTTTTGTCTTCGACCAGCGCGCGCTTCCAACGCTTGATATAATATTTCGCCATATTGAGGTTCTGCTCGAGGTAGTTGCCGCACTCGATTGCCTTCGCGCCGGGGATCTCACCTTCGAAATCGATGACGAAATCGCACATATTGAGGATCGTTCCGAGAACGTCTTCGGGATTTTTCTCACCGAAAAGGACGAGATAGCAGCCCGTTCTGCATCCCATCGGGCCGAAATAGACGACGTCCGCGAAATCGGGATTGAGTTCAGGCGAGCGCAGGAACGTCGCGCCGAGATGCTCGATCGTATGGAGCGCGGGCATATCGACGACGGGTTCTCGATTGGGCGCTGTCAGGCGCAGATCGAAGGTCGTCACCGAAACGCCGTTCTTTTTGTCGCGCCTCGAGACGTAAAGTCCCGGCTGCAGTAAAAGATGATTGATTTGAAAGCTTTCTATTTTCTTCATATTATTTATTTCCTGTCGGTTTTTCACTATTTTACATCAAAAAGCAGGATTTGTCAAGGGTTACGGGTCAACCCGCAGAAGTCCGCCGTAGCCGCCGGGGATATAGATTTTTCCGTCGATTTCGACGGGTTTTCCGCACGAGGCGCTCGTTCCGATGCGTGCGATGCTCAACGGGCGCTTCGGGTCGGAAAGAGCCGTCACCGTGACGATCCCTTTCGCGCGCTCGCACGCGTAAACTTTTCCGTCAAAGATCGAAAATTTTCCGCGGATCGGGATCTCGGGCGTGATTTTTTCAAGGTCGTCCGCAAAAATTTGCTCTTCGAGAGGCAGGGCGACGAGTCCGCCATCAAGGTTATAATAGATCCGTTCGCCGTCCGTATCGATGCCGTTTTCGGGGCCGAAACCCATAAAACGCGTGTGTCTGTAATAGAAGATCTCGCAAAATCCTTCGAATTTGTCGGGATTGTAGTAAACAAGCCCGTCGCGATGCCAGAAAAGGAGCGCCGTGCCGTCAGACGTTTCGTGCGGTGCGAAATTGT
Source organism: Eubacteriales bacterium (assembly GCA_045616925.1). Classification (GTDB taxonomy): domain Bacteria; phylum Bacillota; class Clostridia; order Oscillospirales; family CAG-272; genus JAZLHQ01. Next base: position 4,040 of record JAZLHQ010000229.1, read on the forward strand.
CGCCGTAAAGGGGTCCTCTCTTCTGCCTGCGCGCGGCGACCGTTTTCGGATGCAAAGCGTCCGAAATATCGACGGCGAAGACCGTTTTCCCGCCGCCGACGAGCGCGAAGCGCCCGCGCGGGTCGACGAACAGCTGCGTGATTGACTCGCTGAATCCGAGCGTTGCGACCCGCGCAAGTTTTCCGTTTACGCGCGCGTAAACGGAAAAGCCGGCGGCGGATTCGGCGGTAAAGAGACGGTCGCCGGCGCACCCGACCGCCGTACAGCAGCCGTCGGTCGGAACCGTTTCAAGCAGATTGAAATCGCCGTCCGTGATCGCGATGCCCTCGTCAGCGTTCGCGATCGCAAAGCCGTTTTCAAAGCGGCAGACGCCGAGAACGGGCGCTTTTTTGGCGGGAAAGATACTTTTCAGCTTGTCGGAATCGCTCCAAAACGGCTGGCGCGCGCTCTTCGGGAGCGTTGTCGAGCGGTCGGAATAAAACTGTTCGTAAGTCCTCTTTGGGTCGTTTAGCGTAAAGACCCCGCCGCGCCCCGTCGAAAAGATCAGTTTCCCTTTGCAGACTGCGGCGCCCGTCACGGCGTCGGGCTTTTCGCCGATCATCGTCATCGGGACGTGATAAAGCGGCGAAAAATCGGGGAGTGAATAGGCGTAAAGCCCGCCGACGGAGTTCGTGATGACGAGGATATCGCCCGACAAGTACGCTTTCCACGTGTCGAAGGACGGGTGATAGTGCTTTCCCAAAAAGAATTCCGTGCGGATTTTGATTATATTATTGGAATCGCGGACGTCAAAGACCTCGAAACCGTTGCCCTTACCGAAAAACGGATCGTTTTCGTCCGCAATATTCAGAACGCCGCGCCTGTGCTGCCCGATCGCCGCGTAAAGAATGCCGTCTCTGACGGTGACGCCGTCGCCCCTTCCCTGAAGTTCGATCTTTCCGAGATGCTTCGGCGCGGAAGGATCGCGGACGTCGACGATCCGAACCGCCATTTCGCCCCAGATGCCGCCATAAAGAATGCCGTTATCTATGCAGGCGGACTGCACCTCGCCGACGCGAATGATCCCGACGTGCCGCGGCGCGCGCGGTTCGGAAATATCAACGATCTCGACGCCGAACTGTCTGCAGCTGATGAACGCGTACCCGTGTGAGAGCGTGACGCCCGTCGCGAATTCGACCGTCTGATAGTGGGAAAGGGGCGACAGGTCGTCCGCCGACAGGAGCCAAAGTCCGTTTTCGCGCGCGGAAACGACGAGGATCCCGTCGATGATGCCAATCTGCCTTGCGTTTCCGATGCCGGTGAATTCACGGAGAAGACGTCCGTCGGCGTCGTATTTGCAGACGCTTCCGCCCGCCGCCTGATCGAGATTCCGGATCACGAAGAGAAATTCCCCGTCGGACTTGACGTCCATCGCGGACCGCGCGTCAAATATCGTTTTCAAAACCGTTTCCATAGGATCCCCATTTCTTTTTTGTTAAGACCACTATACCACAATTTCGGCGAAAAGTCAATGAAGACGGCTTCATTGTATATACTTAAGTGATTGTTTGCAAAATGATGTTGTGTCTCACTTGCCGAATGGCAAGTGAGACACAGTGATGCTGCTCACTCCGTTCGCAGTGATGTTTTGCGGCTTCAACCGCCGTTCCGGCGGCGCAAAGTGATGCGTTGTGTTCCGCCAAGTCACTTTCACGCGCGAAGCGCACATCACTCGCCGCAGGCGAACATCACGCACTTGCTTTGCAAGCGCTCATCACTGTTCCGCGCAGCGGAACACATCATTCAAAAAAGACGATTGCAAATGCAATCGTCTTTTTTGCTGGTGGAGATGGTGGGACTTTCCCGGCGCTTCGCGTCTCTCGCCTCGCTTCGCTCGTTGCCGCGTCGGAATTCCAAAGCAGCTTTCTGCTGCTTTTCCCTCCTTGTTCGAGTCCCGCCCGCAAAAAAACAACACGCCAAGCGGCGTGTCGTTTTTTTGGTGGAGATGGTGGGACTCGAACCCATGACCTATGCGTTGCGAACGCATCGCTCTCCCA